>JAFXLR010000100.1 GCA_017531065.1 Bacilli bacterium | reverse complement strand
GATGTCGACAATGGAGCCATCCTTGTCGATCATGGCAAGGGAGTTGAAATAGCAGTTTCCAGACTTCTCGAAGAAAGAAATTGGGAGAACGATTTTGTATTCTTTGGCCATCTCTTGGAAGTGTTTTAAGGTCTTTGAGTCTTTGGCTTCTTCGGCTTTGGAGAAGAAATCATAATTCTCGATTTGACAGAAGTAATAGCCTTCGAAAAGCTCAGGAAGCAAAAGCAAATCCACGCCGTTTTTGCTGGCGGTTTTTATAAAATTGTCAGCTTTTTCAATGCATTTCTTATAATTGTCTGGCATCGAGAATTGGGTAATGGCCACTTTGATTTTCATTAGTTCTCCTCCTTGGATGGAACCTGCATCGTGATGCAATGGATGTTTCCTCCGCCATAAAGGATCTCAAGGGTGTTGATCTGATGGATCTCTTTATCCGGATAGACCTTCTCCATGGTCTTGAGGGCGGCTTCGTCTTCTTTGACGCCGAAGGCTGGAAGGATGATGAAGTCCTTGCCTTGGTAGTAGTTGACGTATGAGGCGGCTAAGCGACGCCATGCCACTCTCTTATCGAGGGTGTTGCTATTGTTAACGAGTGATTTGGCTTCTTCTTTGCCAAGGTATAACGGTGAAGGAAGCTTCATCTTGTGGATGATGAATTCTCTTCCCTTTGCGTCGGTCTGTTTCTTGAGAGCGCGGTACGCTTTCTGGCAATAGTCATATTGAGGGTCATTCTTGTCGGTCGTCCATGCGAGCATGACTTCGCCTGGCCTAACGAAGGAAACCATGTTGTCGATATGCTCATTGGTTTCGTCTTCATATATTCCATGAGGAATCCAGACGATCTTCTCGACGCCTAAATATTCGCGAAGGACTTCTTCGATTTCTGTCTTGGTGAGACATGGGTTACGGCCTGGAGAGAGGAGACAGGCTTCCGTTGTGATAAGCGTTCCTTCTCCATCGACGGCGATCGACCCTCCTTCGAGGACGAACTTCGGATGGACGTAGGACATAAGTCCCATCTTTTTCGAGATGACTGACCTAAGCTTGTCATCGTCTTTGTAGTTCTTATAGAGGCCGTCATAGTCTCCACCCCAAGCATTGAAACGGAAATCAACGGTTCTGAGGTTTTTGCCATTGGTGATGAAGAGAGGCATGTTGTCTCTTGCCCAAGCGTCGTTATAGCGAACGGAGATAGTCTCAACGTTAGGAATTCTCTCGTAGATTGGAGCGAGTTCTTTGTGATATTTCGGATGGATGCCCACCACAACTTTCTCGTGTTTCGCGATAGCGGTGATGACGTCTTTGTAGGCAACCTGAGCGGGTCTAGCTTTCTTTCTCCAGGTATCAAGACGATATGGGAGAAGAACGAGGGTCTCTTTGTGTTTCTCGCCTTCAAATGGAACATGATATCCATCATTGAGAGGCGTGGTCTTTTTGGTGCGGTGATAGTCGTTAAGCTTCTTTTCGTAAGTAGAGAAACGACGCCAATTGTCGGTGTCGATTACCTGGAAGCCATCTTTAAAAGATGAGAGGAGGCGAATTCCTTCTTTTTTGTGCTCTTGGAAGAACTTGACTCTCTTGATAAGGTCTTTGGTCCAAACCTCGCCAGGAACGATAAGCGGAATTCCAGGAGGATACATCATGACTTGTTCTTTGGATACGGTTCCGTCTAGTTCATCGAGAGGCAAAACTTTTCCTGGCGCATGGAAGGCGACACGAGGCCTTGTGAGCATAAACGGGAAAGAGCTATCGAAGTGATGGTCTTCGTAGACGATGCCTTTGTGATAATGCTTAGCGGAAATATCTTTGAGGGCCTCAACCAAAGCGTCGACGTGCTTTCTCTTAGTTCCGATAGCGAAGACACACATGATTTCGTAAGTCTCAGCAAGCTCAACCTGGACTTTGTATTCGTCGATGAGGAGACGATATAAATCGAAGCCATCGATATCGAGTTTATCGATCGCGATGACGAATTTGCTCGAGTCATAATCGTAGGCGCCATTCGACATGAAATAGGCTTTGTCTTTGACCTCGAAGCCTTTGATTTGGTTGATCTTTTTCTTAGCATATTCGACGAGCTTATAGGTTTCCGCCATAGCGGTCTGACCTTTCTTTGACGCCATGAAAGCACGGGCTCCGTCTAAAGACGCCATAAGCAAAGTCGATGGTGAAGTCGTGTTAAGGATGTTGAGAGAAATCTGAACTTCTTCTTTCCTGAACATGTGCTCGTTTAAGAGAAGAACGGAAGACTGAGTCAAAGAGCCAGCGGTCTTGTGGAAAGAGACGGCAGACAAATCTGCGCCTGCATCCATCGCGGTCATTGGTTGGCCTTCGAGCTGGAAATAGAAATGGGCGCCGTGGGCTTCGTCAACAAGGACGGCCATATGGTGTTCGTGAGCGTATTCGACGAGTTCTTTAAGGTCGCCGACCGCACCAAAGTATGTCGGGTTGATAACAAAGATTGCTTTAGCGGACGTATTTCTGTTGATGGCTTTCTTCCAGTCTTCTAACGTTGGTTGGTTGGCTATCTCAAGGTCATTATCGATCTGAGGCATGACATAAACAGGGACGGCACCAGAAATCGTCAAGGCGTTGATGACCGATTTGTGGATGTTACGAGGAAGGATGATCTTCTCCCCTGCTTTGACCGCGGTCATGATCATGGCGATGATGCCGCTTGAGGTTCCGTTGATTAAGAAAAAGGACTCATCAGCGTGGCACGCCTCTGCCATAAGCTGTTCCGCTTCCATGATGACGCCATTAGGTTTGGCGAGGTTATCTAAGCCGACCGGGGCATTGACGTCACAAAGGAAAGCTTCGTGACCTAAAACCCTTGTCGCGGCATTGTCGACGTTGCCCATATGATGCCCTGGGACATCGAAAGGAGAAACATCTTTTTTGATGTAATTCTCAAGAGCCGTGATAAACGGGGTTTGTTTCTGACCCAATTTCATTGCGCCTATATAATACGCATTCGCAGACCCATGTGAAATTATTTTTTGACCCTATTAGGGATAAAAAATAAACCGCACGGATTTCGTGCGGTTTTTGTCATGGTTTTTTAGATTTCCAAGCTTAGTTGAACTTGACGATTTTGTGACCAAGATGGAAGCCGGTTCTCGCAAGAAGGGTTCCAATGCCAAGAGGAAGGTTAATGAACCAGATGAGTGGGTGGCGTTTGACCTTCTTGTATTGGCGTTTGTTGTTGGTCTTGCAGTGTCTCCAGAAATCCTTAAGGGCTTCTCTAGATTCTTTGGTGTTGACGTATTTGGCCCAGAGAACTGAAAGGAACATGTTCATGATGAGATGGTGGAAGACGGCTTTGTAGGTCGCTTTGTCTTTGATCGAGTAGATGTCGATGGCGTCGAAGATGAGCTTTCCGTCGATAAGGAAGTCTTTGTACTTCTTAACGAGGTTGGAGGTCTGCATGGACTGGCCATCTCTGCCGGTGAGGTATTGGTAAACACTCACAGGGACATAGCGGATCTCTTTGACGAAAGCCATTGGAGCATAGATGAAGTAGTTGTCTTCATAGGAGACGTGTCCTGGGCAATGGACTCCGCTTTCTCTCAAAGTAGCGGTCCTATACATGGTGGTATGTAAGGTAAGGTTACGGTCGTAGCGGAAAGGCTTGATACAGGACCATGGTCCGCCTTTGGCGGCATCGTAGTCCTTGCCTTTGAAAAGGTAATTGAAGTTGATGGTGGCGTCTTTGTTGTCTCTGCCATGCCAATAGGTGTAGTCGGTGAAGTAGAGGTCTGCTTTGCAGTTCTGCTCTTTGACGTCTTTGAGAAGAGCGGCAAATCCATCATGATCCACCCAGTCGTCGCTATCGAGGACGCGGAAATAGATACCGGTGGCAAGTTCTAAGCCATGGTTGATGCCTTCGCCATGTCCGCCATTTGGCTGGTGGACGGCTTTGATGAATGGGTGCTCGGCTGCATACTTATCAGCGATCTCGCCCGTTTTGTCTTTGGATCCGTCATCAATGATAATGACTTCAACATCGTCCCCAAACGGGATAAGGGAATCGACGGCGTAGTGCAAGAATTCCTCGCTGTTATAAGCAGGGATGCACACGGTGATGAGTTTCTGTTTTGTATTCATAGGTAAATTGCTAGTTTCGCTTGTTTGCAAGCCTAGTAATTATACACATTTAAAACTACCTTAAAAGGTAAAGAATGGTTTTTGTAGAACCTGTCTAGTTTTCTAAAGCCTTTTTCGCAGCGTTTTCTAAAGCTTCGTCGCGGGCTTTCTTTCTTTGTTTTTTGATTTTGCCTTGGCGGAAGAACTCACGAAGTCCTTTGAAGAACTTGCCGTTGCACATCATGACGAGACCGCCAAGCTGGCCCCAACCAATCATGCCGCCTGAAGCGCGGGACATGTTTCTTAATGGGGTGTAGTACATACCCATTGTCATGGTATCGGCCAAGGATCTATTGCCAAAGGCAGGAAGGATTTTGATGACGACGCGGATGGCCCACTCAAAGAAGCGGCCAAACCAGCCTTTCGCATAGCGAAGGTCGTAGATAGTTGTCTCAGGAGTGACCATGATTCTGTTCTTCTTGATGAAGACGACTGGTTCCTCGATCTTTCTGCCAAGGAGGGTTTCGAATTCCTCTTGGTCAACGCGTCTGACCTTTCCGCTGAAGTAGGAAGGAAGTTTCTCTTTGTCATATGGCGCTGGGGCGTTCGTGCCTTCTTGATGGATCTTGCCAACAAGAGGGAACGAGGCGCTTGATGGGCCGACATAGACATCGTAGTCCCCTGCTTCAACTTCCCACTTATTGGTGAGGATGTTGAAGTAACGGAAAGTATATTCATCGAATGGGAT
>JAFXLR010000099.1 GCA_017531065.1 Bacilli bacterium | reverse complement strand
ATTTCCACAAAGAAGGTGTCAACGTGAAGATTCCTTACGACTGGACGATATACTACCTACGGCAGAAAGCTCTTACCCAACCTATCAGTAAAGAAGAGTTGGCGTGGATTCTTATGCAGTTCAATCAAAAGCGTGGATACTATCAACTTCGAGGCAAGTCCGACGAAGCTACTGACGCAGCAGAAGTAAAAAACGAAGAGAAATCGTACCACGAGTTAAAGGTAGTCAGTGTAGAAGATACAGGGAAACCGCGTAAAGGTGGCGGTTCTTGGTACAATATCACTCTCGAAAACGGTTGGGTGTACGAGCGTCCTTGTCTTGTTAAGCCTGATTGGGAGGGTAAAACAAAAGCTTTCATTGCCACCTTTAAGCTTGACAAAGAGGGTAACCGAAAAGATGGTCAACCCAAATTAAGTGCTCCCAATGAAAACGATTGGGGCTTACGCAAAATCAAAACTGAACACGATATAGAGCAAAGCAACCTTACCATCGGTGCGTATATTTATTCTAGCTTGCTTCGCAACCCCGACAGAAAAATCATCGGCGATTTGGTTCAAACTATCGACCGAAAAATGTATTTAGACGAACTGCAAGCGATACTGGTTCAACAGGAAAAGTATATCCCCGAATTAAGCGACCACAATCTTTATCTCAAATGTATCGAAGAGTTGTATCCAAACAACGTTGCCTATCGCAACAGTATTGCCAACCGCAATCTCTCATATTTGTTTGTTGACGACATCCTCTTCTACCAACGTCCGTTAAAAAGTAAACGTTCGCTGATTAGTAATTGTCCATTTGAACAAAGAAACGGCAAACCCATCAAATGTATTGCAAAGTCACACCCGCTATATCAAGAATTTCGTTTGTGGCAGTTCCTTTCCTATCTCAGGATATTCAAAGAAAATCAAGATATCACCACATCTGTGTTACCCGACGGAGAGGCCTACGCCAATCTTTACGACTTTCTTGCCTCAACTAAATCCATCGACCAAAAGGGGCTGCTGAAATATTTCAAAATTGGCAAAAACGAACTCGCTCTTTATCGATGGAACTATGTGCAAGACAAGTCTTATCCAGTAGGCGAAACTCGGTCCATATTGTTGGGCGGGCTCCGCAAGGCTGGCATCGCGGACGAATTCCTGTCACCTGAAAAAGAGGAGCAACTATGGCATCTGCTCTACTCTGTTGACGACCAATCCCAGTATCGAAAAGCTCTACACACTTTCGCCCGCCATCAAAATTGGGATGAACTACAAACTGAAGCATTTGTTCAAGCATTCGAAAATCTCACAATCTATAACGAAAAGGATTATGGAGCCTATTCTGCAAAGGCTGTTAGTCGTTTGTTGCCATTAATGCGAAAGGGTAGATACTGGAACGCAGATAATATCGACACTCGAACCAAAACCCGTATCGAACACATTATCACTGCTGAGGCTGACGACACCCTTACTCCCTTTGTCCGAGAAAAGTTCGATTCATTAGACCACATTGACCAATGTCAAGGACTTGCCACTTGGCAGGCATGTTATCTCGTCTACAATCGCCATTCCGAGGCTATCGATGCACAAAAATGGAATAAGCCTGAAGATATCGATACTTATCTCAAGCACTTCCGCCACAACTCGCTAAACAACCCTGTAGTCGAACAAGTGGTAACTGAGAGCCTCCGCGTTGTGCGTGACATTTGGAAGCAAATCGGCCATATCGACGAAATCCACATTGAACTGGGTAGAGAATTGAAGAAAACCAAGTCCGAGCGAGAACGTCTCACCAAAGTTATCACCGATGGCGAAACAACAAACCAACGTATCCGACTACTTCTTCTAGAACTAATGAATCCCGATTGTGAAGTTGAGAACGTACGTCCCCAGTCGCCCTCTCAACAAGAGCTGTTAAAGATATACGAAGACGGAGTGATTAACAGTGGTATCGACATTCCAGAAGAAATACAAGACATTCAGAAACGATTCACCTCAGCCAAAAACCAACCCACACATGCCGAAGTCATTCGATACAAGCTTTGGCTTGACCAAAAATATATTTCTCCCTACACAGGCAAACCCATCCCACTGGCCAAGCTCTTTACTCCCGCCTATCAAATAGAGCATATCATACCCCAAAGCCGTTGGTTCGACGATTCCTTCTCAAATAAGGTTATCTGTGAAGCCGCGGTCAACCAACTCAAAGATCGCGAACTTGGACATGAGTTCATCGTCAACCATGCTGGACAACTTGTTTCACTCAGTCTTAATGATACCGTCAGGATCCTCTCTGTCGCTGAATACGAAGAACTAATCAAGCGACTCTTTGCCTCCAACACAAAGAAGCTAAGAAACCTCATGCTCGATGATATTCCTGAAGATTTCACATCTCGGCAAATGGTCGACAGCCGCTATATCAGCCGCCTGATGATGCACCTGCTTTCTAACATTGTCCGTACCGAAGACGAAGAGGGCAATCTCGAAAATTCCACAACCTCAAAGAACGTCATTGCCTGCAATGGCTCCGTCACCGACCGACTCAAACATGATTGGGGGGTCAACGATGTGTGGAATCGTGTCATACTGCCCAGATTTGAGCGGTTGAACGCCCTTACAGGTACATCCGACTATACCGCCACCACTGCCGAAGGTCACACCATACCTTCCGTTCCTATCGAATTGCGTCAAGGTTTCAACAAGAAACGTATCGACCATCGTCACCATGCTATGGACGCCATAGTTATAGCTTGCACCACCCGCGATCATGTCAACCTCCTAAACAACTTAGAAGCCCAAAGCAAAACCCGCTACGACCTCCAGCACAAACTCCGCCAAATTGAATACTACCAAGACAACAAGGGCAACAAACACGAACGCTTTACCACATTCTTTAAACCCTGGCCTACTTTCTCCGACGACGTATACCATACACTACAAAGTATCATCGTCAGTTTCAAACAAAACCTTCGAGTCATCAACAAAACGGCCAATTATTACACCACCATCGCTAATGGTAAACACGAGGTTGTCCCTCAAACAAAAGGTGACAGTTGGGCAATACGCAAAGCTCTTCACAAAGAGACCGTCTTCGGTGAAGTGAATCTCCAACTGAAGAAAACGGTCAAAATCAAAGAGGCTATTGCCAATCCCAACAGCATCGTTAACCGAGAACTAAAAGCTAAGATTAAAGAAAAAATTGCCCTACACTATACTGACAAACAAATCATCGAATATCTCGACAAAAACAAGGATGTATGGAGCGAGGCCTCCGATGGCAAGATTGAGGTCTACTATTACACCAAAGATACTGATGAGCGCTACTTCGCAACCCGATACAAAAACGAATTAATAAACTATTTAAGCAAATGTACAAATGAAAATGATGCACTAGACAAAATAAAAAAGATTACAGATACTGGAATACAAAAAATACTTTATTCCCATTTGTTTAGTGAGAATAAAGATCCTCAAAAGGCCTTTAGCCCAGAAGGTATCGAGAGGATGAATGCCAACATTACCCAACTGAATGATGGAAAGAAGCATCTGCCTCTTAAAAAAGTGAGGGTCTGGACTAAAGGCGT
>JAFXLR010000098.1 GCA_017531065.1 Bacilli bacterium | reverse complement strand
TCGACCTGGACGCCGAGAACCAAGGGCGGGTCTACGAGGTGAGCTACAGCGGACTGACTGCCCGCGACATGCGGACGTAAGTGGATAAAGGAATCTTCTCATCGGTCAAAAAGCCAGCGACTTTTTCCATGGCCGCCAAAGAGCCACCGCCATTGAGGCTAAGATCAAGAACGATCTTATTGATTCCTCCATGGTTCTCAATCTGATTCATGCAGTAATGCATGTAGTGATATGAATCATGCTTCCAAGCGTCTTCTTTCACATTGCCATCTTGGTCATAGATCTCCGAGATCGTGCCTACATCGAAAGAATCGAGGGTGATGATGGCCATGACGCCTTCGAATCTTACATCGTCGGTGCTCGTGATAACGGACCCTCATAATCCCTTCTGAACATCTCTTCTTTCATAGAACTCACTATAGAAATCACCGAAGTCATCTCTAGTGACTTTCGCTAAGTCAGGATCGCAATAGTAGGATGGGAGATCGATTCTCGTATGGAGTTCGTCTAATTGCTTATAGACGATATCCTTGTATGCGGAGTAGTTCTCCGATGAATCAGTTGAATAGAGTTTATCGAGAGTGTCCTTATCAAGATAATCAGCAAAATGCGTATTGCCCTTCTCTTCTTTTAGGCCATAAAGAACATCAAAGTTGAAGCAAAGAGAATTGACCGCAGCTTCTCTCATCGATTTGGTCTCTATTTTCTTGTTGTCTACACAGTTATAGTACTCAGGAAGGTTCCTTACTTCCGTGGCGGTGACGAAGATCTTTGACCCATTGTAGAAGAGATTTAGTCCACCCGTTGCGCAGAAAAGGGTATTGAGGACGAAGAGAGGCAGCCATACCATCTGATACCCATCTATGACTTCGAAGCCGTAATCATCGAGGTCAATCTCAAAAGTCGCGTCTCTATCATAAAAGTCGTTCGTTCTTTCTAAGTGTTCGTTGTAGTTGGTGCTAGAAGCTGCAGCGGAACACCAAAGGAATTCATAATAGCTAGCGGCCTTTATCGTGTTACTCGTGCTATTAAAAACAATCGGATGGGATTCTCGGTAATACAAAGTGAATATGTCATCGTCATAACTCGTTTCATAGGAGAAATTGCCATAGTCGAAATACCCTCTGAAGGCATATAAGAAATCCCATAGTCTTACGTAAGGAACATCCTCGTATTCATTGAAATAATGAACGGCAAGTTTGTCGCCAGCGATGTCGTAGTCATCCTCCGCCAGATTGACGATTTGCACCTCTTTTACATAACCATCCGTTTCAGTGTCATGGACCAAGCCACAGCCAAAACGAAAACGGAGGCAGCTTGAAAGTAACATTGAAACAAGAGGGATAAGCAAGAGGCGTTTCTTCATAGGATGATTTTACAATAAACGCTTAACGAAAAACCATAGCAAAAAACCCCCTACTACTTTAGTAAGGGGCTGATTCAAGAAGGATTTGCTGGGGTTATTTGGCTTCAGGATTTATAAGGTATCCGAATTGTCAGCTTTTTTGAGACGATCCTCATACAAAGAGAAAAGGTAGAGGGCCGATTCGCCATATAAACCCGTCTCATCGTCTTCTAACATATCGACGACTTCAGAACCATAAAAGGAATCGCGAGCTTCTTTGAGAGTCAGGCCGTGCTTTTTGGCAATCATCTCTATAACGTCGGCTGAAAGGATTGTTTTAGCTAGTGCGTGTTCCATCATTTAACACCATTCGATAGTCTTTTGCGGATGTATTCGTTAATCATATCTATAGACATTCCATGCATGTCCTCATAATCTTCCGTAAGTTCATCGATTATCCCTTTTTCAAGCATCTCGGCATATGTCTCATTTAGTTTTTTGTTCACGCTGGCGGCATATTGGGTAACGCACATGACGATGAATCGGTTAACCTTTTTATCTAGTAAGGTAATTGCTCTTGTGGCCCTCTTCCTACTCGGAATACCTTCGGTGGAGCCAATTTCGAAAGAGAGATTCAAAAACCCTAACAACTTAATAAGGCTGTCGATAGAATAATTCCCCTTCCCATTTTCTATGGACCAAAGGGTTGCCCTGGCTATGCCGACCTCTTTGGCGACATCATTCACCCTGAGATTCAGTTCAAGCCTTTTATTCTTTATTCTTCTTCCGAGTTCAAGCTTCGTTTCCATATCTTAATCATATGTCATTCAACTAGTTAATGTCTATTTTATTGAACCTTAAAACTACTCAAAAAGCCCCCTACTACTTTAGTAAGGGGCAATTTCATGCAAGGTTTGCTAGGGTTATTTGGCTTCGATGTTCTTGCTGCCGTAGTTAAGAGCCTTGATGAAGTCTTCTTCTGTCATTGGACGTCCGAATAAGTAACCTTCAAGACCTTTGGCGCCAAGAGAGATGGCAAGATCCCTTTGCTCTGCGCTTTCAATACCGGTGACGTAGATATCGAAGTCGTTTCTCATCGCGGCATCAAGGAAGCGTGAGAAGTTAGCGAGCTCATTCTCATTCATCGCAGCATTCCAGATGAGGGATCTCTCCGTCTTGATGATGTGGATGCCAAATGACTTAAGGACCTCAAGAGGCGTCTTGTCTGGGGTGTGGTCGACGCATTCGAAGACAACACCAAGTGGAGTGAGCTCAGAGATGACCTTCCTTAGGGCCTCTTCTTCATCTAGGAAGAAGGAGCTATTGATTTCAAGATGCATGAATTCGCGAGGGAAACGGTTCCTTTCGAGAATCGATTTGACCTTCTCTGGGAACTCTGGATCCTTGATGGAGTCGATAGAAAGATACATCGAAAGGGATTTGACACCTACTGCTTTGAAGATGCCTGAGCCATAGAGGCTATAGAGCTGACCCATCATTGAGATGGCGCCGATATCGACGCGGGAGACGAGTTTCTCTTTGTTCGCGATAGGAATGAATTCACGTGGGGCGATTGGGAGTTTGTCACGTCCATAAAGAGCGGAACGGATATCGCCGCCGATGACTTTGAGCGTGCCGCAATCGACGATTGGCTGAGTGAGGATCGGGAGAGCGTCGGCATCAAGGGTAGCTTGCAAGATATCAAGGATGTATTCGCTTCTGAGGGCTTTTCTTGGGTGACGGTTAGCGACCTCAACGACATAGCCTGGGCCATAGGTCTTCTCACTACGGATAAGCTCATCTTTGATGGTCTGGGCCATTTGTTTCGTGGTGACGATTTCAGAAGGATAGGCAACGGCGCAGAAAGCGTAGTTGGCGTTATACCTATATTCCCTTGCTTCAAGAGGATGGGAAAGGATCTCCGCCGCTTCTTCGACGAAGTCCATCATCTTGATCTTCGTGTAGCCCTTTAAGAGGAAGCTGAGGCTATAGGTATCAAACCTATAAAGGAGTTCGCCATAACCAGCATCCTGGAAGTTAGCGACGATACTAGACATGAGTGAGTTCGCATCGGACTGAGGTAACTCTCTTAAAGCGGCCTCATAGTCGATAAGCGAGCAAGAGACGATATAACCACGGGCGGTCTTGGCTTTGAGCTCGCGGTTGACGTCGATGGAAAGCGCTTGGGCGTTCTTGATGAGGAGGGAATCGTCGACGAGATGGCTGCCTGCCACAAGGCCTTGGGTGGTGCCGCGTTCGATCATGATGGTCGATTCGTCGTTATTCGCTCCACGGTACTGGAGAATGGAGATTTGGGATTCAGATGGACCGATTGATGGGATGACACGGTGATCGGCGCCATATCTAAGAGGGCAATGGCTACATGGCTTATCGTGTCCGGTTCTTAAGACTTTGTAGCAGATATCTCCTTCGTGAGCGCCCGGGAAAGCGTGCTTAAGGTTATCGCTCATGTAGGTGATCGTGTGAGTTGGACGGTCAACGGAATATAAGAATCTGCTCGTTCTAGAGGCTAAGTTATCAAGAAGATCATGCAATGAGTCATCCCTCTTAGAGAGGATGTTACCGATAAGCATGTTGCTAAGGAAGGATACAGCGGTCATGAAGTCTTCTTTCGAAGAGATCGAGGTGCCACTTCTCTTATTTGGGGAAAGCATGTAGATGAAGCCGTATTCGTTATTTGGGGAATCAAGAGCGGCGATGAAGAAAGATTCCATACCTAGAGAGAGGATTGGCTCAGCAAGGTCTTTTGGAAGGTCTTGACGGGCGTTGCCAACAAACATGGTGTCTTTCTTTGCTTCTTGGACGAACTGACCGACGAAGGATGGGGTCAGGATGCTTCCGAAACGGGAGAAGCCTCTTGTGCCTTCAATACGGGAAGTCTCAAAGAGGAGACGATAGTCTTTTGTCTTGTCGCCATATTCATAGACACCGGCGACTTCGAAATCGCTTTGGGTCATAAGCCACTGAATGGCGTTCTTAAGGGCTTCGATCTCACCAGCGTAGTCTTTGGCGTGTTTGATCTCGTATTCCCACTTCTCGAAGTTAGCGAGGAAGAGGATACGCTTAGAAGATTCGCTAAGAATGCGGTGAGGATAATAGACGTCTTTGATGCCGTAGCTAAGATTGACCTCCCCTTCTTCTTTGAGGGCTTTTTCGGCTTCATCAAGGAAGTTATTGAGGGAGCAATATGGATAGATGGCTCCACCGATCTTAGCGTGGATGAAGCTTTCTCTGCTTGTTGATTCTGAGATCTTGAGAACATTGAAATTCGTGACAAATCCCTCGCAAATCGTCTCTAAACCGAGGAAGGATTCGACACTGAAGAGATAGACGGCAAGAGTTGTGTCGTCATATTTTCCAAGCATCGAATGCGGGAAGGTTTCTCTCACTTTGGAAGTGAGGGCTTCGAAGTCTTTGTCTTCATAAGTCTTCGCTCCTTTCAGGGAGATCAAAAGGAGGGCGCTTCGATACGAATCGTTCTTCTGAACTTCTTTCTTTAAGATCTCGTTGAATGTGTCTTTGTCATAGACGAGGCCTTGTTCGATGTCTCTGTTAACGCTTTCGTCGCTTGCTTTTCCAACATAGACAAGACGGTAGTTCGAATAGTCGGCGATGGCTTGGTTCATCTGCTGCTGAATCTCGGTGAAAGCCGGGAAGACCGTGTCATAATCCTTATTGACCGTCATGAAGTTGCCGTCGGCGAAGCTCCTAATCTGAGAGCTGATGTCTTTGGCGAGCTTTGCGGACATCCTCGTGTAATCTAAGCTCAAATGGATAATGATGATCGCGATCGTCAAAGCGGAGACGAGGAGGACGCCAAAACTCACCCATAAAAGGATTTTGTTCTCAAAATAATAGGCAAGAGGGATT
>JAFXLR010000097.1 GCA_017531065.1 Bacilli bacterium | reverse complement strand
TAAGGGAGATGCCGTCACGGAGATGGGACATGGTGTCGATGTGGCCCTGCCAGTTACGGTCGATGACGCGTAAGGAGACGGTACGCTCAATGTTGTCGGCTTCCTTGCTGGACCAAGTCTTTCTCTTGTCGAGATAGGCTTTGTAGAGAAGTTCGCCAAGGTCATCACCGGCTTCTTCATATGGAGCATTGTCATAAGCCTGGGCATCGATTGAGCCTTCTGGCATGAACTGAGGCTCGACGAGTCTCTTAAGGTGTTCGCCAGAGATGATGCCAGCGGCGTTGGTCTGGTCGATGGCTTTCTGAGCGAGGTAAAGACCAGTGGTCTTAAAGAACTCACGGATAAGGTCAACGATGTCTTCGGCCATGAGGATGGCGTCACGTTTCTTGTAGATGATGTCACGCTGCTTAGCGAGAACGTCATCGTAGTCTTTTAAGTTCTTACGGATGTCGAAGTTCTTACCTTCAATCTGCTTCTGAGCGTTGGTGACGGCGTTGGTGAGCATTCTGCTCTCATATGATTCGTCCTGGAGGCTCTTGACGAAGAGGTTACGGAGATTCTCTGGAGCGAATCTTCTCATGAGCTCGTCATCGAAGGAGATGAAGAAACGGGAATAGCCTGGGTCGCCTTGACGTCCGCTACGACCACGGAGCTGGTTATCGATACGTCTGGATTCATGACGCTCGGTGCCAAAGACGCAAAGACCACCAAGGGCTTTGACTTCGTCAGTGAGCTTAATATCGGTACCACGACCAGCCATGTTAGTGGCAAGGGTAACAGCGCCGACTTCGCCAGCGTGAGAGATGATTTCAGCCTCACGAGCTTGGTTCTTAGCGTTCAAGACTTCGTGTGGGACCCCTGCTTTCGTTAAGAGAGCGGAGATCTCAAGGTTCGATTCGACGGAGACAGTACCGATAAGGATTGGTTGCCCTTTGGCGTGTCTTTCTTTGACGGCCTCGACGAGGGCTTTGAGCTTGGCGTCGTGGGTGGCAAAGATAAGATCGTCGTCGTCGATTCTCTGAACTGGACGGTTGGTTGGAATGCAGATGACCTTCATGTTGTAGATGGTCTGGAACTCTTCTTCCTCGGTCTTAGCAGTACCGGTCATGCCGGAGAGCTTCTCGTAGAGACGGAAGAAGTTTTGGTAGGTGATGGTCGCAAGAACAACGGTTTCCTGTTTGATCTCGACGCCTTCTTTGGCCTGAATGGCTTGCTGGAGACCGTCGTTATATTCACGGCCTGGCATGATACGACCAGTGAACTGGTCGATTAACTGAATCTTGTGCTCGCTGTCGACCATGTACTCGACATCACGGGCCATGATGTAGTTGGCTTTGAGAGCCTGGTGGATACGGTGAATGAGATCCTCGTTCTCTGGATCGTAGAGGTTTCTGACGCCGAACATCTTCTCGGCTTTGGCGGTTCCTTCTTCGGTGAGGGAGCAGGCCTTATCTTTGATATCGATTACGTAATCTCTGTCTTTGCGGAGATATTTGACGAAACGGTCAGCGACCTGATATTGGGAGGCAGCGCTCTTCTGGCCGCCGGAAATGATAAGTGGGGTACGGGATTCATCAATGAGAATGGAGTCAGCTTCATCGACGACGGTGAAGAAGAGTCCACGGAGAACACGGCCTTCAAGGGTTGGGGCCATGTTGTCACGGAGGTAGTCGAATCCAAGTTCGGAGTTGGTTGTGTAAGTGATGTCGCAAGCATAAGCTTCACGCTTAGCTGCGGTATCTTTCGCGGCGAGGTTAACACCGACGGTGAGGCCTAAGAAACGATAGATGTTTCCCATCCACTCAGCGTCACGGGCAGCAAGGTATTCGTTAACGGTGACGACGTGAACGCCTTTGCCGGCGAGAGCGTTGTGATAAACGGCCATTGTACAGGTGAGGGTTTTACCTTCACCGGTCTTCATTTCGGCGATGTCGCCTCTATCCAAAACCAAGGAACCAATGATCTGGACCTTGAATGGTTTCTGTTTTAAGACACGCCAGCCAGCTTCACGGGCAACAGCGAAAGCTTCGTGTTTGATGCTTTCAAGGGTTTCGCCCTTGGCCAAACGTTCTTTGAATTCAGCGGTTTTTCCGACGAGTTCTTCATCGGTTAATTTGCTCATTTGCTCATCAAGAGCCATGATCTGATCTGCCTCACGGGACAGACGATCTAATTCTCTCTTCTCGAAACGGAAGAGCTTCTCAATAAAATTCGCCACAATCAATCTCCTAAATAGATAGCCTTGAAATCATACCATTACCATAAATGGTAAGCAAACTAGTTCGGTTTACCTCGGATCTTTTTCTTAATTCCATCCACGATTTGCCGTAGTTTTTGTGAAAAAGAGATTTCATTCTCTTTTCGTTTTTTGGGGTCTATGGTGCGGGCCATGACCAGTATTTCGACCCTACTCGCCCCATGTTCGAGGAGCATCTTCGCGCAGGCTTTCGCGGTTGCTCCAGTCGTCATAAGGTCATCGACGAAGAGGATGTTGAGACCGGCGACGCTAACTCCACCACTCCAACTTAGATGCTTTCCGATCTGTTGCCTCTCAGCGAAATTGAGGTCGGCTTGTTTGACATTATCAGTCTTCATAATCGCATGGATGAATGGCCGCTCTAGGCCTTTGAATATTTCGACGACATGGTTGAATCCCCTAACCTGATCTTTGCTTCCATAGCTTGGAGCAGGAACCAAGGTCCAGTTTCTATACTTCCTTCTTAAGAAGGCTTTGTGCCTTGAGAGGAAGATTTCCGCCATCTCAATGTCGAAGCACCCTTTGCACTGATAGAGCATCTGTTTCACCTTCTCGTTATAGACAAAGAGGGATGTTGTTTTAATGCCGTCTAACATTGTTACGACCGTCTTTGGCTCCATCGAATTGAAGCAAGTCGGGCATATCGGATAGTCCTCAAAAAGAGAGGCGAAATCATATCGACGGATGTCTTTGAAACAGACCTTACAGAAAGGTGTTGTAGTGCTCGATTGTTCTGACTGCATCGGCTATTTCCTCCGTTTGTTTTTCAGCATAAAAAATAACGTCACCATTAGGTGCATCCATCTTTCTTCCTACTCTTCCTGATATCTGAATCAGTGTTGCTGAATCATAAATCGCTCTTTTGTCTGCTTGGTAGACCAAGACTTGGAGATTCTTGATCGTCACTCCACGTTCAAGGACGGAAGTCGTTAAAAGGTAATTCAGTTTTCCTGCTTTGAACGCGTTGATGATTTGGTCTTTGTTTTGCCTCTCGCTATGAACGTAGTCGCCATTCTTAACGGCAACGGAAACCTTCCCGAAAAGGGACTCACAAAGATCTATCGTTGGAGCGAAAACAAAACACGGCTTCCCCTGCTTTCCATATTCCCGAAGCCTCTTGATGATTTTGAGAACCTGGAAGAGAGGTATCGAAAGCTCTACCTTTGGTACGGGGATCGGTTTCTTGTGGAAACGGGTCATGAGCTCAAGGATCTCGTGATTCTTTTTCCCGAATTCATTAAGTATGGCTTTGCTTGGGGTTGCGCTCATGAGGACGCAATGCCCGCGTAATGATTTCTTGTATAAGGCGATAAGGACGTCGTTTCCCTTAAAAGGGAATGCATCTATCTCGTCCATAACCAAAAGATCAAAATAGTCTGGATACCTAT
>JAFXLR010000096.1 GCA_017531065.1 Bacilli bacterium | reverse complement strand
GCTAGAGGCTTGATGTCTTTATCGTTAAGGATGAGAGGGGTTAAGCCTGGTTTTGGCTCAACGAAATCATAGCCATGTTTCTTAAGAACTTCGTAGAAGCTTCCGTCGCTTCCGAGTTTTGGATCGCTCTTACCACCGGTTGCGATGACGAGCTTATCAAAGGTGTGGTTTTTCTTATCTGCCTTAACCTCGATTTGTGAGCCTTTTACTTCGTAATCGGTCACTCTTGTCTCGGAAATGAAAGTGACCCCCACTTTCTCAGCGAGTTTCTTTAGGTATAAGGCGTAGGCTGGCGCACTCTCAGAGAGAGGATAGACATAATCGCCGTTGTAAGTAAGTTCGATGCCAAGGCTCTTAAGAACGCCCTCAAGGAATGGGTAAGGATATTTTTCAAGAATCGGCCCCATGAACTCTGGGTGATTGTATTTCTCTTTGGAGAGATTCTTATTCAAAAGATTGCAGTGTCCGTTTCCGGTCGCATAAAGCTTCTTGGAAAGCTTGCTTTCCATTTCGAAAACCACCACTTCGGATTCTGGGTGTTTGATTTTCAAAAAGATGGATAGATAAAGGCCACTTGGACCACTGCCGATAATACCGATTTTCATCGTATGTATTTTAGTCTAGATGGAGAGGATAGACAAAAAGAAAAGCAGCCGTTTTGGCGGCTGCTAATTTCTCGAGATTATTTTTCTTCCTCTTTTTTCTCTTCTTCCTTTTTGCCGTGCTTCTTATCGTACACATCGATTTCTTCATCGATGATGGATTGAGCTTGGCTATGGTAGACGTATTTTTTCTTTGAGGTATAGAATTTGTCGAGCTCTTCTTGGACGATCTGACGGAAGGAAGCGTGGGTAAGATATTTCTCTTCCTTTGGCTCTTCTTCAACGACCTCTTCTTTCTTGACGGCTTTCTCGCCTTTGAAGACGAAGAAGGCTCTAATCAAGAAGCTATAGAGAATCATGGCGATGAGGGCAATGCCAAGGATTCCAAGTCCGCTTGGGGTGGATTTGCCACCGTGGGCGAGGACGTGGTTGATGCTAAGGGCGGTAAGGCTGTAATGGAGAGGGTTGGTTGGAACGATGATCTTGGTAAGGAAGATGCCAAGATGGATAAGCACTAAGAGGAGAACCAAGCCAAGGAATGCGCTAAGAAGGAATTTAGGGAAGGTAGCCTTTCCTTTGCCTTTCCAAACTATGAGGTGGTTAAAGAGATAACCGGCAACGAGGTAAAGGACAAATGAGGCGCAGGTCGCGATGATCCATTCAATGAGCTCATTCAAATCAAGGATAGGAGCAACGAACTGGAGTAAGCAGAAATGCGCACCTAAAGCGATGACGATTGTGAGAAGCTCAAAGAGAAGGAATTTGACAAAGCGAGGCATCCCCTTCTTCTCTTTCTTTGGTTCGGCTTCTTCAGCGGCTGGTTTAGAAGCTTCTTTGGCTTCTTCCATTTTTTCAATTTCTTTTGGTTCTTCAGTCGCCTGTTCTAACTCAGGCTGTTCAGACTGAACTTCTTCTTCTTTTATTTTTTTCATGGATATGTACCATCCCTTTTATTTAAGGATACTAGAGACAATCGATTTCTTTAAGATAATCCTCAACAAATGCATCACTTGGCATCAAAAGGTCACCTCTAGGTGAGAGACCAACAGTACCGATTTTGATTCCGTCAGGCGTGCAGTTTCTCTTGAATTGGTTCTGGAAGAAACGCTTGAAGAAGACCTTAAGCCATTTCTTCAAAGTCTCGTTATCGTACTTGTAATTAAAAGCCTGTTGAGCGAGGAAATAAAGTTTCTTTGGCGAGAATCCATAACGGAGATAATGGAAGATGAAGAAATCCTGGAGCTCATATGGGCCAACTTTGTCCTCAGATTTCTGGACGATTTCGCCTTTGGCTGAAGGCGGTAAGAGCTCAGGGCTGATAGGCGTTTCGATGATGCCCATCAAAGCGGTCTTTGTTTCTGGATGCATGATCGCATATCCCTCAACGACATATCTGACCAAGGTCTTTGGGACGGAGATATTGAGATCATAGAAGGACATGTGGTCACCGTTATAAGTGCACCAGCCAAGAGCGGCTTCGCTTAAGTCACCGGTGCCAACCATCAAGGCATCTTCATCGTTAGCAAGATCCATCAAGACCTGAGTCCTTTCACGGGCTTGGGCGTTCTCATAGGCAACATTGTGATTTTGTTCATCGTGCCCAATGTCTTTGAAATGTAAACGCACCGACTCACCGATGTTGATTTCACGGAAGGAGACACCAAGTGACTCTGAAAGAAGCACTGCGTTGTTATGAGTTTTCTTACTTGTTCCGAATGATGGGAGGGTGATGGCGATGATGTCTTTAAGGTCATAGCCAAGTTTTTTGAAGGCTTTCACCGAGACAAGAAGCGCAAGAGTAGAATCAAGACCGCCAGAAAGACCTAAAAGGACCTTTTTCTGGTGGACTGTCTTGAGTCTCTTAACGAGAGCCATGCTTTGCATCGTGAGAATGAGATTAACCCTTTCAAGGTCGATTTCCTTGGTTTCTGGGATGAATGGGTTCTTTGCGTAGTGACGGGTTAACGCTTTAGGAGTTTCTAAAGGCATTGAGAAGAAAATCGTTTGATATTCGTTCTCGTATCTTGCTTTGAATGAATGGTTTTTGTTTCTTTCGGCTTCAAGTAGTTCGATATCAATCTCCGAAACGGCCTTTTCCATCTTGAATGGAGTAGCTTCACTAAGAATCTTTCCATTCTCGGCAATGATGTTGTGACCGCCGAAGATGAGGTCGGTTGTGCTTTCGCCATCGCCAGCGTTGGCAAGTATGTAGGCGGCAGTCATTTTGTCTGAAGCCGTCTTCAAAAGGCTTGTCGTGTATTCAGCAGAACCAATGAGCACAGGGGTCGCACATAAATTAAGAATGACGTTTGCGCCTGCCTGCGAGGCTTTCGCGGAAGGAACTTCAATGGAAGAGATGTCTTCAGATAGTTCAACGGCGATTCTGAGTTTTGGATAATTAGAATCAACAAAGATCAAATTGGTTCCAAATGGAATCTTTTCGCCAAGAAGATTGATGTAACCCTCTTTCGGTCCCTCAGAGAAGTATCTATTTTCGGATGGGTAGGCTTTTGGGACGATACCGAGGATCTCGCCGCCATAGTAAACGACACCACAGCTATATAGTTTTCCGTTGGTTTTGATTGGAGCGCCAACCGTGAAGAGGAGGTCGTTATCTTTTGAGGTTTCTTTAAGCTCAACGAGGGCTTTTTCAACTAATTCTTCAATAGTTTTGTTGAAGACCAGGTCGCCTAAAGTGGCAGAAGTTAGACATAATTCTGGCAAAACAAGAATTTTGACGTTTTCCTTGGCTGCGCCCTCAACAGCCT
>JAFXLR010000012.1 GCA_017531065.1 Bacilli bacterium | reverse complement strand
GCTATAACGGATGCAATCTTCTAAGGCGTTATAGACCGGTCTCCCATTGCCGACGAAGATCTTGAAATAAGAGAAAACGTGGACAAATTTCTTCTCCAGGGCCTCGTCTTTGACCTTCTTGACTCTCGAGGCTTTTCCTAAAAGGAAATAGTCCCCTACAATCGCTAGAAGAACGATCGATAATGAAGCGATTAGGACTTTGGTCACCTTGTAAGCCAAGAAGGCGACCGCGATGAGAAAGATGTTGCCGATGATCATGAGGGCAATCTCTTTCTTTGGGTTTAGTCCTGCTTCTTTAAGAGTGAGAGCCCAAGGCTTTTTCGGTTTTTTCTTTTTCTTCATGTCATTTCCTTTCTAGGCTCATCTTCTCGCCTGTGTATGACCTTACGTAGATGTAGAAAGAGATAATCGCGATGATGAAGTACGCTGAAGCCGTTAAGAGATACGGAAGGTTCTTCGTCAAAGTGTCGTAGAAGTTCGACAAACCGAAGCGAAGAAAGGCCAAGACAACAGTGCTTAGGAACCAAAGGGAACCATACTGAACAAGGGATTTCTTTCTGATGGTCTCCAAGGAGTTGTTCTTCTCTTCGTTGAAGGTCGCTTCATTGAGCAAAGGCGAGGCAATCTCTATGAGGTCGCCGCCTTGTTCGATATAGGCTTTGACGATGGAGAGAAAGACGTGATAGATGTCCTCCTCAAAATACCTAGGGAGATACTCGAGTTTCTCCATCGTGGTCATCGGGGCTATGGATTCAAGGACGGCTTTCTCCTCCCCTTTCGCATCGATCGTAGCGTCCTCAAAGGCTTGATCGAGCGATGACGTGACGGAAAGCGAGATGATGAAGTGATTGATGAAGTTGAATACTTCATGGTGTTTCCTCCTTTTGTCGAGATACCTTTTGATGAGGGGTTTTATGAAAACAAAGGAGATGACGAAATAGCAAAGGAAAACAATGCCGGCAATCATGAGGGAGCTCGTCGTCACATAGGCGATGACTCCGAAATAGAAGGAAAGAAATAAGTACGCGAAGATGCTTTTCATGCCTTTTCTCCTTTCGTATAAAGCACAGTTATCTTTTTGCTCTTCTCATCAAGATGGCCAATCTCTTTGATATAGCGCCGTATTGAGCCATCTGGCGCGTTTTCTTTCTCGACATAGACGAAATAGCGAAGATGCCTCGAAATGTCTTCCATGAGCTCGTCTTTGAAGAGCCTGCGGTTGCCAATCATCGCAAGCCTAGCGACGCGGTCAGGCATGGCTCTAAGTTTCTCGGCATGGATCGTGGTGATTATGGGATGGCCGCTCATGGCGCTAAGAAGGGCATCAAGCATCTCCTCCCCTCTTGCTTCAGCGATGACGATGTAGTCCGGGTCGTTCCTTAAGGCGTTCTTGATGAGGGATGAGAAAGACGCTCCTCTCCCTTGCTCATTCACTAACCAGGTTGTGAGATCGATGTTCTCATTCTCAACCATGTCGAGTTCCTCAACGTTGTCGATGACGATGACCCTTGTGCATGGAGCCATGTTCTGAAGCAGCCATTTCTGGAGTTCGGTTTTGCCGCTAGAGACCTTTCCACCGATGACAATCGATTCGCCGTTTTTGATCAAACGACGCAGGATTTGCATGGATTTTTCGTCAAAGAAGCCTGAATTGTCGGTGATTTTGCAATCATTGCTCTCTAGGCGAATAGCGAAGGTGAAGGTCTTCTCATTCCTCTTCCTGGCGAGGGAAGAGTTAACCGCATTGATGCGATATCTCCCAAAACTGATATCTAGGATCGGACATTGAACGCTGAACTGATGTTCGGTGAGATTGGCGAGTTGTCTAAGGAAAGAAGAAACTTCCTCTTTCTTGATTTCGATGTCCGCTTTTTGACGGCCTTTGAGGTTGGAAACGTAATAGACTGATTCGCCATTATATGAGATGTCAGTAACACCTTCTTGGTTAAGAAGAGGCGAGAGAAAGGAATTCTCAAGATAGGCTACTGGGTCTCCGATCATAAGGCTTTCCCCTTTCTGATCTCAAAAGCTTTTTCTGAATGGTAATGGTATGTTCCATTAAACGTGCAATCGAACGTGACATAAGCCAAGTACGGGGTGCCAAGCGTTACCCCATCGCCATCTTTGAAAGACAAATCGACGTTCCATGTGCTGACGTAATACTTGCTAAGGCTCTCGGTGAAATATCTCGATGCGATTTTGGCGAAGAGTTTCCTCTCGAAATAAGCTGGACCGCCATAAGGGTCGGATACCACTGCGTTTTGGGCATAGGTGAAATCGAAAGCCGAGAAAGTGTTGATGATGCCGGTTGAGGTGTAAGAAAAGGAATAGGCCGAAATCGAGAAGACGAAGAGAGCGATGAAAAGAAGAAAGTTAAGCACCTGGTCTCACCTCCGTCACGTAGTAGCGGCTGTTGATCTTCGAACCGACATCGTTTGACTCACGGAACACCGTGAAATGGTGATAGAGAGTGTCGCTATTTTGGTCCCCTACGCCTTCTAGCACGATCT
>JAFXLR010000011.1 GCA_017531065.1 Bacilli bacterium | reverse complement strand
GTCTCTCATCCATTTATCTAGACGGGAGGAGAGCTCCACTGAATCTGGTTGGTCTTTGCCTAAATCTAAAAGGACGACGAATTCGCCAGGTTTGATCTTCGCAAGGATCTTCTCGTTCTCCTTGGTTTTGACCTCTTCCATCTCGGCAGCGGAAGCGCCTTTCTTGGAAGGAAGGTCATCCACTTCTTCGATGTCCACCTTCGCGTAAGGAGTTAGGCGTTTAAGATATTCGTTTTGGGCGTCTTTCCAATAGGTCTCTTTGAGATGCCCAACGACAAGCAATCTTATCCTCATAAGTCCCCTCCTCTTGTTGATTCGTGTTGCTTAAGGCAAACGATGTCGATGTTATATGGAACTTCCTTCTTTCTGAAGGTTTTGCGGTAGGCTTCTAAAGCAAGCTCAGGGAGGTTACATTCCTCAGAAAGATGAGCAAGGTAAATCCCTTTGGTTTTAGGGCCAACAAGCTCAGAAAGGTAGAGAGCGCTGTCAACGTTAGAGAGATGCCCTTCATCCCCTTTTATTCTCCTTTTCAGAATAGCAGGCCTATTGCTCTTAAGGAGCATCTTCAGATCATGGTTTGATTCCATGATGTAATAGTCAGCGTCCTTAAGGTAGGCCAAAGACTCTTCTGGAACATAACCGGAGTCAGTCAAATAAACAAGTTTGCTTTGGCCTGAGATGACGACATAGCCAACTGGGTTATTCGCGTCGTGACTGGTCATGAACGGGATGATGGTTAAGCTTCCAATTTCAAAGGAATCAAAAGGGACAACTTCGTGATCAAAATAATCAATCGTTCCCTTAGATGCATAGATAGGCACTTTCCCTTTGTACATCGAAAGGTTTTTGATGTGGTCAGAGTGTTCGTGCGTGATTAAAATCCCTTGCAAATCCGCTTTGGTTTTCTTGATGGAGGCAAGGGCAGCACTGACTCTTTTCATCGGGAGACCCATATCGATCTGGATGAGGGTTTCTTCGTCAAAAAGCAAAGTGGCGTTGCCTTTAGAACCACTTCCAACGACGACAAAGGAAATCATTTTTAGTCTTCTGAGATATCAATGCTATTAGAGGATGAGCCGGATGGGCGGTAGTTCTGGTTTCCGCCTTCGTAGCGTTCATCGTCCATGGCGTTATCGAAGCGTTGATGCTTAGGGGTGAACATGATGGTGAACTTGCCTTGCTGACCGTTACGGTTCTTAGCAACCACAAGCGTGGCACCCTCTGGCTTGCCAGAGTTGTCGGCGTTTTGCTGCTCGGCTTGTTCTTCTGCTTGTTGGGCTTCACCGCTCTTGAGAGGGTTGTTCTCTTTCATCTTGTAGCCCTGGTTCTTATACCATTCTGGGCGGTAAATCATCAAAACGATGTCAGCATCCTGCTCGATGTTTCCGGATTCTTTTAAGTTGGCAAGACTTGGGATGTGGCTTTCGTTCCTGTCGGCTTCACGGCTGACCTGAGCAAGGGCCATGACTGGGATTCTAAGGTTACGGGCAAGCTGCTTGATGGTCTTGGTGATGGCGCCGATCTCAAGAGTACGGCTGTCGTATTTTCCTTGGACATCAACGATGTTGATATAGTCAACGAAGATCATCGCAAGATCTGGGTTGTTGGCTTTGAGTTTGTGGGATTTGGCGACGATGTCTCCTAACGCCTGGTTTGGAGTGTCATCGAAATAGAGTTTGGTTTTCCCGATCGATTCAAGCGCCGATTCAACTTTTTCCATATCGCGTTTCTTTAAGCGGCCGGTTGAAAGGTCGCTGATATCGACAAGCGCTTCACTGGCGATAAGACGTTTCATGATAAGGTCGTTAGCCATTTCACAAGAGAAGATGGCAACGGTTCTGCCAGTTTTTTGGGATGCCTTGAGGGCGAAGTTAAGCATCAAAGCGGTCTTTCCCATGGAAGGACGGGCAGCAAGGATTATGAGGTTTCCTTCTTGCCAGCCGTGGGTGTAGGAATTGAGTTTGATGAAACCAGTGTCGATGCCAGTTAAACCGTTTGTACTGATCTTTGATTCTTTGCGGATTTTCTCTTTCGTCATCTCGGTGACATCTTTAGCGGAGATGAAGTTGGCAATCTGCCTCTTTGAGGCAATATCCGAAAGCTCTTGAGTGTTCGTGGAAATGAACTCACTGATGTCTTCGATTCCTTTTTCGTTGTAATCCTTAAGGATGTGCTCAATCTTGGTGAGATAGGCTCTTAAAACCGCTTGGTTACGGAGAATGTTCACATAGTGATCGACGTTGCCAAGCTGGATTGGGGCTTCAAGAATATCCATGACGTACTTGGTTGAGCCAGCATCCTCGAGGACACCCATATTGACGAGCTGGTCGACCAATGTCTGCGCGTCGATTGGTTTGTTATGGGCATCAAGCTCCTTCATCGCTCTGAAGATGAGGACGTTACGTGGGTCTTCACCAGAAAAGTCTTCCTCTCTGAGGGAAGCGAGGGTGCTAGAAGCAAGGCTTTCGTCCACAAGGATCGCGCCTAAAACGGAACGTTCGGCTTCAATGTTTGATGGAAGTTTCGTTTTCTTGGCCATGGCTATTTGTCCTCACTGATATGGACGCTGACAGTGCCAATGACTTGGCCTGCTTGCCCTTTGTATAATTCGATTCTAAGTTTGGTGTAACCGAAAGCATTCGCAGGGGTTTTGTCAATGAATTTGCGTTTATCGATGGTGATATCCCACTGCTTCTTCATGCCTTCCTCAATCTCTTTTGGAGAGATGGTTCCAAACATTCTGCCATCGGATCCGCCTTTTGCTTTGAACTCAACGTTGATGCTCTCAAGTCTCTTAGCAAGGGCTTCGGCTTCTTCTTTGAGTTTTTGTTGTCTAGCGGCCTCTTCGGCATTGTCTTTCTGAAGTTGGGCTTGGCTTCCTTTGGTGGACACGCAAGCGAGTCCTCTTGGGATGAGGAAGTTAGAGGCGTAACCGTCATTGACTTCTTTGGTTTCGCCTTTTTTGCCAACGCCTTTGACGTCTTTAAGCAATATGACTTTCATACGAATTAATCTCCTTCTTTAAGTGCGTTTCTCGCGCTGTCGAGATATTGTGACAAGGTTGATAAGAGCCTTGTGGCGGCTTTCTCGACTGGTACGTCGCCAAGCATTGTTGCTGCGCTGGTGAAGTGTCCTCCACCACCAAGCTTCTCAAGGATGAACTGAACGTTAACAGAGCCATCGCTTCTTCCTGAGATACGGACTTCGCTGTCGGAAGTTCTTCCGATAACGAACGCGGCATTGACGCCTTTGAGCTGAAGCAATGTGTTACAGACCTTCGCGATGGTCGTCCTTTCGATGATGTCTCTATCATCGGAAACGCAATAGACAACGCCATAGAATGGGGTCTGGATGGTTGAGATGATCTTGTTGATGAGGGAGTATTCCTCATACTCGTCCTTAAGGTAATCATCGGCGATGCTATTATCAGCGCCATAGCTCTTAAGGGTTTGAGCTGCTTCGAAGGTCCTTATGCCAACGGCTTTGTTCTTGAAATACGAAGTATCCATGAAAATACCGGAGAGCATAATCGTTGCGAAGGCTGGCTTAATTTCGATACGTGGGTTAGCGTTCGAATATTTGATCATCTCAGTGATGAGTTCAGTTGCACTGGCGGCGGTTGGGTCGATGTAAGAAAGAACAGGTCTTTCTGGATATGATTCACCACGGCGGTGATGGTCGATGATCATCGTCTTGCTCGAAAGCTCAAGAAGCCTTGGAGCCATGGTGATTTCAGGAACGGAAACGTCGACAACGATGACGAGGGTTGTTTCTTTGATGGTTGAAGCAGCTTGCTCTGGAGAGATAGTCATCTTTTCATGAACGTCTCTAGAGAAGGCGGATTGGAAGGCCAAACGGGTCTTTTTCTCAGCACGTTTTGGCGTATAAACAATCTTGCTTGGAACTCCAACCCAATCGCAGACCGCCATCATACCAAGGGCAGCGCCCAAGGCATCCATATCCATATCGGTGTGGCCCATGATGAAGACGTTTGAGGAACCACGGATGATGGTTGCGACAGAGTCGGCCATGGAACGGACTTTGACCTTTGAGGTGTTTTCAACACCTGTGGAGTTGCCACCGAAGAAGGCGAGTTCTTGGCCGTAGTGAGAAACGACGACTTGGTCACCACCACGAGAGAGGGCGACGTCGATAGCGTCGTTAGCCATATCGTTAAGCTTGGCGATATCAGGGAAGTCGTGAGCAATACCGATTGAGAGGGTAAGAGGAGTGTCTTCTTTCTCTTCCGCTTCGCGGACTTTCTCAACAAGGGAGAATTTGTCTTTCTCCATACGCATAAGGGAGTTGTAGTTGCAGACCATGAAGTAGGAGTCGGTCTTGATACGACGGACGAGAACGCCGAACTCACGGCAGTAATCGTTGATGATGGAACGGACCTTCATGATCTGTTCGGACATCTCATCAGTATCTGATGAAACATCGTTGTAGTTGTCGATCATGATGACACCAAGAACAGTGGCCTGCTCACGGGAATAGGTCGCCATTTCTTCGAACTCAGTCTTGTCATTGAAGACGAACATTTTTGGCTGAGAGAGATATCTTACTTCGTAAAGTCGCTGTTTAATTGTGACTTTGATGGTCTTTCCTGGAACGCCATTAACAAGTTCTTTGAGACCTGGAGCGAACTGATAGATATCAGCATCAACGATGTCAATCTGCATGTCTTTGAACATGTTGTTGGCCCAGATGACGATGCCATCGCCATCAACGACGACTAAGCCAATGTGGGCGAAGTTATAAGCGTTCTGAACGTCTCCACCGATAAGCGAAGCAGCTTCCTGGTCGTTGCTTTGTCTCTTGCGGCCGATCTTGAGAAGGGCGAACCAGAAGACGATCGCGTCGATGAAGAGGAAGGCGGTCGCAACGAAGAGAAGGTAGAACTGAATATTCTGGGAATCCTGGATTCCGAAAATGTTGCCGAACCAAAGCACGATAAAAGCGATGGTAATCGCTGCTTGGATACCATAGACGACAAATAAGGCAACACGTGTTTTCGAAATCAGTTTATTCATGGTTAATGATAATTATATCGTTATCCCGTTATGGGATAAACCTTAACGTGCTTAAAAAAGAGGCCACCGTTTGAAATAGTGGCCTTTTGCTAAGGATTTTGAGGTCCTTTACTTGACCTTCTTAAAAAGAAGCGAGATTGAATTGATGACAAGAAGCAGGGTCAAGCCGGTGTCTGCAAGGACCGCTGCCCAAAGAGGGAAAGCCTCTCCAAAGATGACTGATAGAGCGGCGATCGCGACCTTAACAACGAGGGATGCGACGATGTTGAAGGTGGCTTTTGCTTTCGCTGCTTTTGCGATTCTCACAGCCTTGACGATTTTGCTTAGATCGTCATTCATGACGACGACGTCCGCACTATCGACGGCCATGTCGCTTCCAGCTCCACCCATGGCGATGCCGACATCGGCCAAAGCAAGGGAAGGTGCGTCATTGATGCCGTCACCGATATAGGCGACTCCGCCTTTGTGGTTGTCGATCTCTCCTTGGAGAATGCGTTTCTTATCCTCTGGGAGAAGTTCGCTATAGACCCTCTTGGCACCGACATATTCGCCGATCTCTTTAGAGATGTCGTTTCTGTCGCCAGTGAGGATGATGGTTTCGACATTCATCGAAGAGAGATCATCAACCATTTGTTTTGCACTATCTTTGACTTTGTCTTTAAGTGTGGCGTGGCCAACATATTTGCCATCCACAGCTAAGTAGGTGGTTGAGCCTTTTTTGGAACATTTGATGAGGTCGACCTTATGATCTTCAAGAAGGTGAGCGCTGCCTGCCAAGACGTGATGACCTTTATAGGTCAAAGAGACGCCTTTGCCTGCAATCTCGTTATATTCGGAAATGAACTCTTGGTAGCTGCTTCCATCGTCATCTCCCATGATGGCTTTAGCGAGAGGGTGGTTGCTTCTTGATTCGGCAGCAAAGAGATATTCTCTGAATAACTCTTCCCCTATCTCGTTTTCTTTGAAGTGGTCGATTGCGAAGACACCTAAGGTAATGGTTCCGGTTTTGTCGCTAGCAACCGCATCGAGTGAGCTAAGCCAATCAAGATAGGAAGCTCCTTTGATGAGGATGCCATTCTTCGAGGCAAGGCCAATCGCAGCGAAGTAGGCAAGCGGAACGGATACGACAATCGCACATGGGCAAGAGATGACTAATAAGCAGATAGCGCTATATAGCCAGGAAGCCCAAACAGTTGGGTTACTGATGCCAATAAAGAGAGGCGGAACCACTGCAACAAGAAGGGCGATCAAACAGACGATTGGAGTGTAAATTTTTGCAAAAGCCGTGACAAATCGCTGTGCTTTTGATTTTGAAGACTCGCCTTCTTTGACAAGTCTGATGATTTTGCTGACGGTTGAATCTTCATATTCTTTGGTGACTTCAACCACCAAGGAACCGGACACCAAAGTCGTTCCGGAATTGACGTTCTCACCAACTCCTCTTTCTTGTGGGAGGCTTTCACCGGTAAGCGAGGCCATGTTGACTCCACCGCTTCCAGAAACAACAACACCATCGGCAGGGATGATGTCTCCAACCGAAACAAGAATCTGGTCGCCGATCTTAAGGGTTTCAGGATCGACTTCCTCTTTCTTGCCTTCGTGAAGGAGGCAGGCTTTCTTGGCTCTTAAGCCAACCGCATCTTCGATGGCCTTTTTGCTTCTGTCGACGGAGATGTCTTCAAATAACTCACCAACCTGGTAGAGGAAAACGACCATAACAGCTTCGAAGAATTCGTTTTGCTGTTCTCCAAAGAAACGGAGGCAGAAAGCGCCGATCGTCGCAATTGTCATTAAAGTGTTTTCATCAAATATATCTTTGATATGCCTGAAATGCTTGATGGTCTTCCAAAGGATGTCATAACCAACAGCCAAATAAGCGACTGCCATTATGGCAAAATTGACCCAAAGGGCAGTCACATCAGAGAGGCCCATGGCTCTAAGGTTTTGCTCATTCCATAGGAATAGTCCAAGGAAGGCTAAAATGAGTCCTACCGCCAAACGACAAATCAAAAATGCGAGGCGACCTTTGGTCAGTTCCTCTTCTTCGTCTTCGTCATGATGGCAGCATGGGCAGCCGCCACTATGCACATGTTCATGTTCACACTCATCATCATGGTTGTGATGATGGTGATGGTGGTGTTCTTTTTCTTCAGTCATATAAATCACTCTTCCGCGTGCTCTTGCACGACTTTGAGGAGTGAATTTACATGATCGTCCGCTAACTTGTAATAAACCTTGGTGCCCTCTTTATGGGTTGTAACCAAATTTGCCTTCTTGAGCACCTTAAGCTGGTGGGACACCAAAGATTGGCTTGCCCCTACTTCTTCGACAATGGTTGAGACGGATTTGTCTTCATCCATGATCACATAGAGGATCTTAAGCCTTGTGTAATCGCTGGCCACATTTAGGAGTTCTTCCATCATGGTCAGAATTTTCTCGCTTGGTATCTCACTCATAAGTTAACGGGGATATTGTAACACTCCCCATGGACATTATTATATGAATGTTTGTTCATATTTCAATAACAATATGAATGATTTTTCATATACACAAAAGAAAACGCGGTTTTGCAGGCGTTTTTCTCTTTTGTTTTGGTGATTATAAGGCTCTGATAGCTTCGACTGGAGGCTTCTTTGCTGTGATAAGAACAGGAATAAACGTTGCAACGAAGCTAAACACGATGCCAACAGCAAGAATAACCAGAATATTGAGCGGTCCAAATTCAAGAAGAGCTATTCCAAGAGCCGACTCCACCATCTCTTGGTTTATGAAGAAGCAAACGACCATTGAACTTATGACCGATAGGACAAAGCAAATCAATGTGATAATGGAGCTTTCAGAATAGAAGATTTTGAAGACATCGCTTCCCCTGGCACCAACAGCGCGCAATATACCAATGTCCTTGTTTTTACTTGCAATAGATACAGAGATAAAGTTGAGGAGGAGGAGACCAGCTAAGACGCCTGTGACCGCGCCGATGGCGAGGAAGACGGTCTTGAGGGTAAGAACCATGTCTGTAATGTAGGAGACAGATATATAAATATCATTCGTCATCTGATACTCATAACTGCCATGATCGCTCGTAAACAAAGCGATATCGTCTTGAGAGTAATTTGTCATGGCAATGAGATATGAATATCTCTCATCTGTTGGAGCAACGTATTCCGTTGTAGTAACGTCTCTCCAAGAAAATGAGTCTTTGAGGTAGTCATGGAGAGCCGCTCTAGTAAGACAATAAGAATTCAAGTCATCCGCATACCTATTGTTAAAGAAGCCTCTGACTGCAAATTCCTTTATTCTTCCATTGTAATCGGCCGAGTATATCGTTTTTGGAATGAATAAGGAACTTGGCATATCTAAGTCTTCTAAGCCACCCATGAGTGTGGTAAGAGCGGCGTCACTGATGGCTTTTCCAAAAACCTCTAGGTAGAGTCTTTTGCCAAACGTTCTAATGGTTTCGACGCTTTGAGCTGAATAGTTGCTTGTTTCTGCATTAGAGAAGATTTGCCAGTAGTCCTCATATCCAAGTTCTTTAGATATGTTGTCCACAGACATGTCCCCTGCGTTCGATTGTAAGACGACTTTTAATAAGATGTCGCGGACGAAGGCGACGGCAGGAATGTACCTGCAATTGGAATTGTTTGAAATGATGTCGCCGCAATAGCTTGCTAACTGCGCAAGTTCATCATCGGTGATTGTCCAGTCGTTAAGATGTTGGCGTAGGTTTGCATTTGTATCGTTCGTCCAATCAGCAGGCAAGTCTCCACAAGCGGAGAGAAGACTCACAGCCGCCTGAAGATAATTAACCTTAACTGTTTTTGTGAAATATTTGCCTAGTTCACTACTGACAAACGCTTTATCAGATTCGCGATCAAACCCTTCAGGATAATGGTAGCGTTCCCCGTACGTCACGCTTGCCATAAGTCTTTCAACCGCTTTGGCGATATCGGTCTCCCTTTCCGTTGAATAATAATCATTGATGAACTCGTTAAAGCCGGCATCATGGCAATATAGATCGCTGTTCAAAAGAGATATTGTGTTTTCAAACTTGCCATAGTATTCGTCCCTTAGCTTATTTTTGTAGTATTGGGAATACGGAAGAAGGATTTCCGAGTCACCTAGCTGAAGGGCATCAAGTCTATTGAAGGAAGGATCATAAAACTCGTAGGTTCCTTTTCTTAAATCATCAAAAATGGTTGTTGGGTCGTAGCAATCGTTTCTATCGATGTCCTCAACTTCAGCTTGAGACCTTGAATTAAAGAACCTTATTCCACTAGGGAACACTTCGTTATTCACGTAACCGCGTCGATTCTTTTCGATTGTGGAAAATTTCTCAAAGAACGACGATGAAACAAAGCCAGTTGTGTATACGGTTTTGTTGATAAACCTGCTAAAAGCATTTTTTTCCTGTTCTCTTTCTTTGATGCTTTGTGACGCTGGCTTTTCACTCTTTAGAGAGTCGTATTTGGAAGGGATTGGTCCAAAATCATAAACGCCTGTGATGGTGAGAGAGTTTGGCGACCCATAATATCCCGCCTTAAATTCGATTTTCTTTCCCAACAAGTCATTTATGGCATTAACTTCGCCTAAGGAATCACTGTCAGCAAAGAATTCGTACATATAATTCGATACAGCAACTTCGTCATCTTTGACAGGGGCTTTACCATGAATAGAGAATCCGTTTGAATCCATCCAAGATTCAGTGACGTCGCTAACTCCGTCAAAACCGGTTTCGGCTACGCCGAAATAGTCGCTGCTCTCATCACGAGAACGCAAATTATTAAAGTAATATGATACAGAATACTGGGGTCCAGGAAGATAGCAATAAACGCCCATAAATCGGTTGTTGTTCGAGTTATTTAGTTCTTCTAACTCAGACTTGCCAAAATAGGCTTCCTCTTTCGATTCCCAAGTGCTTTCTCCTTCAACGACCTCTCCCGTCTGGTTGTTGATGGTTTCTGAACGACAAACATAATTGTATTTTTTAACGATCGCCTCGCTTGTCCTATCAGAATTCGCCATGGCCATAGCCAAGGTGTAGCTAGGCCTATAGAACATCAAAGTCGAAGCTGCTCCAAAAAGAGTCATTGAAACAACCGAGAGAAGAATCGTGAAGATGAGTCTTATTGGTTTTGTTTTAAGGCTACTCGCGCCCATCTTGAATGCGCGTGCAAAAGGCATGCGGGAACGGATGAATTTGGTCTGACTTCCGTCATATTCCTTCATGTCGATCTTGGTCGTGTCGGCAAAGACCTCACTATGGTTGCCTTCATTGACTTTGGCAGCTTTTTTAGTGGCTTTGACAGTATCCTCGCCAGAAGAGATAAGAACTTCGCCCTTCTGCTTCTTGATGAGTTTGTAGATTTCTTTAAAATCAGCCTCGCTTAATTTTTCGGCTTCCTTAATGTCGATGACGTTTTCGTTTACAACAGTAACGTTCTCGTTAAGTGTTTTTGGGGCGACATATTCTTTGGTTTTGTCGCTGATGATTTTGCCATCTTTAAGCTCGATGATACGATCACCATATTCTTCAGCGAAGTCTTGGTCATGAGAAACAATGATGACTAGCTTTGTTTGGCTAAGTTTCTTTAAGATCTCAAGAACCTGTTTGCCGGTATTTGAATCAAGGGCACCAGTAGGCTCATCTGCCATAATGATTTCAGGATCCTTGATAAGGGCTCTAGCGATGGCGATTCTTTGCTTCTGACCACCCGAAAGAGTGTTTGGTTTCCTCTTGTTGAAGCCATCTAAGTCGACTTCCTTCAAAAGAGCATCAACTGCGGCTTTGTCGTTCTTTTTGCCTTGAAGCTGGAGAGCGAGTGCGATGTTTTGCTCAATGTTGAACTCATTGAGAACGTTGTATTCCTGGAAGATGAAGCCAACGTAGGTGTTACGGTAGCTATCGAAATCACTCTGAGAGAAATCCATTGAGCTTCTTCCTTTAACGACGACTTCGCCTGAGTCTGGGCGATCAAGTCCGCCGATCATATTGAGTAACGTTGATTTGCCTGAACCGGATTTACCTAAAAGGAAAACGAGTCCCTTCTCCGGGAAATCCACTGAAACGTCATCAAGGGCTTTGGTAATTACGCCGCCCTTTGTCTTATATGTCTTGGAAAGGTTTCTAATTTGAAGCATCGCCTAACCTCCTTGCCTTCGCGCGTATGAAAGGCGACGATAGTTTTGCACAAACGAAGAACCAAAAGCAATACGGATAAAGGAAAAGGCGCCATGAAGGCGCCTCTAAAAAATGAGTCTCCTTATTAAGCTTCCATGTTCTCTTGGCGGTGCTTGAAGCAAGCAACGCAAAGGAGAACGCTTAAGCCGAGGCTTAAGACATTGGATACGATGGTGCCAATGGCTGCTTTGTTTTGGAAGTCATTAATGACTGAGATTGCTCCGAAAACGATGCCAAGGATGGAGACGACGATGCAGAACATTCCCCATTTTCCCTGAAGCGAGAACTTAAGTCCGCCAATGATCTTGAGGATGTCAAAGAGTGAAGCAAGGACAAGCGTGACGATGAGCGCGCCTTTAGCTGTGGTAATCGCAAATTCAATCATGGCTTCATCCGTTAATCCCTGGTTGGCAGCTTCTTCTCTGATAAGGGCTTCAACCGCAGGCATGCCAGTGAAGGTGGTGACAAAAGAAATCACCAAAAGGACCAAACTGACTATGGCCACGACTAAAATGATGGTAGACCAAATAGACTTCTTGTTTTTCATTAGTATTTCCTTTCTATAGGTTGATTTTATTCTATGTTTTAAAGCGTCGTTTGACAAACGATTACTTCAAATAATCCATGACTAATATCTGAGAGATTTAAATCTCGCTTTGTCTTCTTTTGAAATCCTGAATGAGTCGTTCATCTTGGAGATTGTCTTCTTTTTAAGAGTCATGTCATCCATGTTCTTTAGCAAACCGTAGACGAAGTCGCTGTTCTTGATTGCGATAGTAGCAAGGAGCCAAGCTTCTGCCATCATGATCATGTATTCTTCGTTGTAGCGAAGGAAAGGCGCGATCTTCTCAATATCCGGGCTGGCATAGTGTTTAAGCATTCCAACATAGGCAAACCTTGCTTCATACGTGTTTTTGCGCTTAGAAAAGTATTCAAAAAACGGAAAATACTCTGCAAAAGTGGCCTTTTTTAAATATTGGTTCAATACATCGGTGACCGCCCAACCCTTAACGAAATGGAGATTCTTCTTAAGGAATTCCATCTGTTCTTTGTAGGTGCGGGCCCTCTTTAGTGCGGTAACCAAATAGACGATGTCGATCTCCTGATACTCGCCTAATTCGAAGTCGGAAAGCTTGAGGTCTTCATCCTTATAATGCTCATTGATGATTCTCTTTAACGTAGGAGTCATGAGACCGATGATTTTATAAGAGGTATTGAAAACCTTCTTAGCGAACTCCATGTTCTTGTTGTCCGCGCTGTCAAAAAGAAGTTTCTTTAAAGCAAAGTAGTCCATGAAAGAACTATAAACGTTTTGCCTTCCTTTAGCGATTAGGTAAAAAGAAAAAGGTGCCGAAGCACCCTTTCCATTGTTTGTTTTGATTAGTTGGCTTTGGCTTCTTCTTCAAGCGCAAGTTGCTGATTCTCTTTGCGGTGTTTGATGCAAGCAACGCAGAAGAGGATGGCGATGATAGCGTCGATAATGTTGGCGACAATAGTTAATGCATCCTTGCCACCGCCGAAAATGCCAAGCAAGTTGATGGAATTAATAACCACAACAATGATTGAGACAACAACGCAGAACATTCCCCATTTTCCTTTAAGGGAGAATAAGAATCCTCCAATGGCTTCGAATACTTTGAATGTAACACCTAAGATGACACCGCCAACAACGGTGCTAACAGCCATGTCGACAACTGCTTTGGCTGTTGCTTCAGACAATCCTTGTTTTGCAACCTCCGCTTCTGCGGCTTCTCTGGCTGCAGGAAGCTGAACCATAAGGCTAACCAAACTAACCACTATGCTGATGACGATAATGATCGAAATGGCCAAGATGATATTTGACCAAGCAGATTTTTTGTTTTTCATATTCGTTTCTCCTCCGAACCGCCCTCTATTCTATAAAATAAGGAGAGGTCGTTTAATGGACTATCACGCTATAGTGAATATGGTGTTTTTGTGAAAAGCGCCGTACGCGAATCCGAAATTTAAGAACAAAGGAATGGCAACTTCTAACGCCAAAGAAGCAACGAAGGCTGAGACAAAAACAATAACGATTGGTTTGGTTTTCTTTTTCAAGAGCGGGTTATAACAAAAAAGCCGCCCTTATTGGACGGCTTGATTTTTGTTAGAGATTATCTCTGGCCAACTTCAGGAAGCAAACCCATGAAACGGGCGTTCTTGATAGCTTTGGCGAGTTCACGCTGATACTTGGCGCTGGTTCCGGTTGAGCTACGGGCAAGGATCTTTCCATCAGGAGTGATGAATCTGCTGAGGAGTTCGGTGTCCTTATAGTCAATGAACTTAACGTGGTTCTTGGTGAAGTAGCAGACCTTTCTCTTAGGTCTCATTTTCTTGAAAGCCATTGTTATTAATCCTTTCTGTGTGTTTCTTAGAATGGAAGATCGTCACTGACGACATCAATTCCATCTAAGTTGCCGCTGTCTGCGGCATCGTCTTGTACATAATCCTGCTGAGGGGCTTGCTGACGGATGTTGGCATCCGGAGTGGCTCCGTTAGCGGATTTTGGTTCTAAGAAGTCGACGTTATCCGCGATGGTTTCGATAACAGTAACCTGTTGATTATCTCTGTTGGTGTATTTGCGCTGATTAAGTCTGCCAGAGACGGCCACTAAAGAGCCTTTTCTAACAAACCTGGCGACATTCTCAGCCTTGGTTCCGAAGATTGAGCAGCCCATGAATAGGGTGTTCTTTTCTCCGTTAGGACCTTTGAATGAATCGTCAACCGCCACAGTGAAGGAAACGACTGTGAGTCCTGTGTTGGTTTTGCGTGACTCTGGGTCACGGGTCAAACGACCAATAAGAACGACATGATTAAGCATTGTTTACCATCCTCCAATTAATGTTGCCGATTAGTCTTGTGCAACAGTGATCAAGTGGCGGAGTACGTTTTGGTTGAGCTTGGCCAAACGATCGAACTCATCAAGAGCTGGCTTTTCAGCGTTGACCTTGAGGATGACGTAGTATCCCTTGGTCTGCTTTTTGATGATGCTGGCGAAGTCTTTGATGCCCCACTCCTTGGTGTCGAGAACCTTGGCGTTATTGTCTTCAAGGATCTTCTGGAGTTTGGCGATCTCACCCTTAGCGGCTGCCTCATCGAGAGTGGCGTTAAGGATGTACATGATTTCGTACTTTTTCAT
>JAFXLR010000095.1 GCA_017531065.1 Bacilli bacterium | reverse complement strand
TGCCATATTTCTTTAACTGCTCTGGCGTGGTGATGACTCTACTCGTCACAGCCTCATGGATTTCATAATCGATCCTTCTAGAGAAGCTCTTGGAGATGGTTCTCATAAGGACGCCGATAAGACCAAGGATGAGGAAGATGATAAGGAAAACGATGAGAAGAATGAAAAGCAATCTCTTATCGTTTTCGCTGAGGGCAAATTCAACTAAGGTTCTCATTGTTCGTCATCTCCTTCCGTAGGAGTGATTTCGATCATCTTGCTTGGGTCAGTCTCTTGAGCTGGCTCGGTGTAAGGGATCTGTTCGGCGTTTGGATATGGGTAAGGCGGTTGTTGTTGAGGGATGCTGCCATATGGCTGCTGTTGCGGAATGCCATTGTTATATGGCTGTTGTGGGATTCCATTGCCATAAGGTTGTTGCGGATATCCTTGAGGATAGCCTTGGAAAGGAGGCAGGTTTTGCTGTGGATTTTGTGGCATTTGCCCGTTTGGCGGGACTTGTGAGCCTGGCTGATAGTAGTTCTGCTGGATGTAGACCTGCGATGGGCCAGCTGGTTGCTGAGGTTGAGCAGGGGCAGGGTTCTCTGGCTCGGTTTTTCTGCGGAGCTCTTCGGCTTTGATTTTCTCGACTTGCTCATCTTCAGGAAGCGGAGCAAAGAAAGAATCGCCTTTGAAGAAACGGATGCAGCCTTTGAAGAACATGACGATCCAAACGAAGATCATCACGATTCCAACCAAAAGCAAACCGGCTAGAAGAATCGGCAGTAAGAGTATGTAAACTAGGCCTAAGCCAAATTCGCGTAAGAATTTCATGAGTTCATTGTACCCTTTTTGTTTACAAATATTGAAACAAAACTAGTTAAAGAAATCGATATAAAGAAGATAGAGGCGAGTGAGATTCCGCTTTGTTCAGGGAAATGGGAGTTTAGCAAAGCGAAGAGGAAAAGGGAGGCGAGGAGCAAAACTCCGCCGAGAACATAGATCCAAATCGGCTTCTTCTCAAAGAGAACGCTGGCCCCAACAAACGAGAAATAAATTCCGAAGACCATGAAGACATAGCACATATGGATCTCGATGAAAGCGAACGCCAAAGTGAGGCCGCCGAAAAGGATTCCCAAGCTTGGGCTGATGAACCTTTCGACAGGGAAACTGAAAGCCTCTTTCGAGAACTTGTTCAAAACACCTTCGATGATGAAGAAGCTTAGGATGGTTTCAGCGATTGAATAAGTGACAATGAACGCTGGGATGATTGTGTTCGTTTTGAGGTTAAGGATTGCCATCAAAGTGTCGATGATGTTGACGCCTGTTGTTAGAAGAAGAATTCCGAAAGCGCCAAGGTTCAAGAGAACCTGAACAAGGGAAGTCAAAATGATCAAGAATTGCGAAGGGATTTTCTTGTCGCGAAGTAAGCCATAGAAGCTTCCGGACACGATGCTTGGAATGACGACAAATAAAGTGTCGCCCCAGTTGAAGAAGGTGAGGCCAAGACATAAGGCTGAAGCACCAACGACATAAGCGGCTAGGTATTTGTTCTCTGTGTAATAGGAAGCGACCGCGCTCACTAGAGGAAGGAACAGTCCAAGAATGAGACTAGAAAAAGGAACGAGGGCGAGGATTAAAGAGAAAGCCCCCATGATCGCGGCAAAGATACCCAAAAGGGCAAGATTACCGATCGGAGTGTCCTGTTTCTTGAACAACTTCATGCTTTTATTATCTTCTTTAATTAAGTTAAAGAAAATACCCTCGAAGACCTAGAAGGTAAACATACTGAATGGTATAATTTAACTACGTTAATATATGGACTACGAATCGCTTTTGAACGATAGGCAATTTGCCGCTGTTAAGACTAATTCCCAATTTGTGAGAATCATTGCAGGCGCGGGCTCTGGAAAGACCCGTGTTCTTACTTATCGCATCTCATATCTCATCAGTCATTATCATGTTGATCCTTCTAGGATCCTCGCCATCACTTTCACCAACAAAGCCGCCCAGGAGATGGGCGACAGAGCCTCAAAACTCGTCTATGAACTCTTAGGCGAATACCCGCCTCTTCATATCTCTACTTTCCACAGTTTCTGCTCAAGATTCTTAAGAATCGAGCACGAGGCTTTTGGTTATCCAACAAGCTTCACCATCTATGATGAAGACGACCAGAAGAGGGTTGTTAGAAATGCCGCTGCCGAGTTCGGACACAAGAAAGGCGACGAGGTCGTGAAGAAGGCTTTCGAATACATCCGCAAGAAGAAAGCCAAAGGCCTCTATCCTTATGACATCACCATTAAGTTCGAGACCTTCAAAGACGAAAAAGAATGTCTCAAGATTTATACCCGCTACGAGGAAATGAAGACCTCGTTCTGCGCCCTCGATTTCGATGACCTCCTTCTCAAGACAATTTGGATTCTCGATACTCAACCAGACATCCAGGAGAAGTGGTCACACCGTTTTGACCACATCCTCGTCGATGAGTTCCAAGACACAAACGATGTTCAGTATGCTCTCATTAAGCTCCTCATGAACAAGAACACCTCTTTATATGTTGTCGGTGATCCAGACCAAACCATCTACACCTGGAGAAACGCCAACATGAAAATCATTATGGATTTTGAGAAGAACTTCCCTAATGTTGAGACCGTTATCCTCAATGAGAACTACCGTTCAACCAAAACCATCCTTAATGCCGCGAACCTTCTTATCGCCAAGAACAGGAATAGAGTTCCAAAAGATCTCTTCAGCAATCTTGGAGATGGTAAAGCCATCGAGGTCAACAACCTCCCAAGCGCTGAAGAAGAAGCTTCTTGGGTCGCTGGCAAAATCGCTGACATTGCTAGAAAGCAAAAAGGTGATGACGGCGAGAAGGTTTATGAGAATATCGCCATCCTCTATCGTTCGTCGTATATGACGAGAGCTTTTGAAAGCGCCCTTAAAGACCGTCGAATCCCATATCGCATTTTCGGTGGCGTCCGCTTCTACGAACGTATGGAGGTCAAAGACCTCTTGGCCTATTTCAACTTGCTAGTCAACCCGCTTGATGATGTCGCTTTTGAAAGAATCGTCAATGTCCCTAGACGTGGCATCGGCGATACCTCTTTAGATAGAATCCGCCAAGAAGCCAAGGAACATGGTCTTTCTGAGTACAACTACATTAAGGAAATTCATCTCCACCAAGACGAGACATCGATTCCAAAGAAAGCCATATTGGCCCTGAACTCGATGATCGACATCATGGAAGAAACCAAGGATCAGCTTACCGAAAACCTCGAGGTTTATAGCTCCGTTTTGCAAAAATTCGTGACAAAACTCGATTATTTTTCCTACCTCAAAGAAAACGAAGAGCCAGATGAGGACCGCATTGGCAACGTCAACGCCCTCTTTGATGACATCGATCATTTCATCAAGAAGAACCCTGAAGCGTCCTTTGCCGATTACCTCACAAATGTCTCCTTGCTCTCTGCTCAGGATGACATCAATGGAGGCAACTATGTTTCCCTTATGACCATCCACGTCGCTAAGGGTCTTGAGTTCGATCATGTCTTTGTCATCTGCATGAACGATGGCCAGTTCCCAAGTGAGAGAGCGAGAATGGATGAAGGCCGTGATGGAGAAGAAGAGGAAAGACGCCTTGCCTACGTTGCTTTCACAAGAGCCAAGAAAGAACTCTATGCTTCATGCAACAACGGCTACTCATATCAAACCGATTCACATGCTGTTCCATCCCAATTCTTCAGGGAAGCAGGCTTAGTTGTTCCAAGGAACACCGGATATTTCAGCGACAATCCTTCCTGGGGTTCCCGCCCAAGAAAACCAGTAGGGGCCAAAGGCCATTACAAAGGTGAGTCCGCTTGGTTCTTCAAAGATGAACCTGCTAGCGATCCATTCGAAAGCGAGAAGCAAGTCAAGAAAGTCGAAGAGCCTGTGGTCACTAATGGCATAACCGATTGGCATGTTGGCGATAAGTGCCACCATGAGAAATTCGGAGATGGTGTTGTCACAGTCGTCATAGACGAGACTATGATTAAAGTAGAATTCGCGGAAGTCGGAACGAAGACCCTTCTTTCCAATCACCGCATGCTTACTAGAATCAATTCCAAAGGAGGAGTAGCATGACCTTTGATGAAGCCTCGAAAAGAGTGAAACAACTCACCGAACTCTTAGAGAAGTACAACTACGAGTACTACGTCCTCAACCAATCAAGCGTCTCCGATGCTGAATTTGATCGTCTCATGGGTGAGCTCAAAATCCTTGAGACCGAATTCCCAGCTCTCCAAAGCAAGAACTCACCAACCCAACGTGTTGGCGGTGCTGTTCAATCCGAATTTAAGAAAATCCCTCACAAAAGGCTCATGCTTTCTCTTGGCAACGTCTTTAACGACGATGAGATGAGAGAATTCGATAGACGTCTTAGAGACATCCTTCACGTCGATAAAATCCGCTACATGGGGGAGATGAAAATCGATGGTCTTGGAATGTCGCTTGTCTACGACCATGGCGAACTTCAATATGCCGTCACTAGAGGCGATGGCAACATGGGCGAAGATGTCACTTCAAACGTCATCACCATCCGTTCGATCCCTCTTCACGTCAAAGAGAAGAGACCTTTCGAAGTTCGTGGCGAAGTCTATATGCCAAAGGCATCTCTTGAGAACGTGAATATCCAACGTTCCCTTATGGGAGAGCCTGAATTCGCTAACTGCAGAAATGCTGCAGCGGGTTCAATCAGAAACCTTGACCCGAAAGTGGCCGCAAGCCGTAAACTTGAAGCTTTCTGGTATTACCTTGTTAACTCTAGAGAGTTAGGAATGCACATCCATTCCGATTCTTTGAAATACCTCGATGACCTTGGCTTCCGCACCAACCATGAACGCCGCATCCTTGATGGAGTGGAAGAAGTCATCAAATACATCCACGAATACACAGAGAAACGCGATTCCCTCGATTACGATATCGATGGCCTTGTCTTCAAAGTCGACAATCTCGATCAATATGACTCTCTTGGATACACAGCCAAAGAACCTCGTTGGGCTATCGCTTATAAGTTCCCTCCAAAGGAGGTTACCACCAAACTCCTCGACATCGTTTTGACCGTTGGCCGTACTGGAAGAATCACTCCAAACGCGATTCTCGAACCAGTCCGTGTCTCTGGATCAACCGTTCAAAGAGCCACCCTCAACAACGAAGATTTCATTAAAGAAAAAGGGCTTATGGTTGGTGATATCGTCGGTCTTCATAAAGCCGCTGACGTCATTCCAGAAGTCACCGGACCAATCATCGATAGAAGAGATGGCACCCAAACCCCATGGATCATGCCTGAGGTTTGCCCAGTGTGTGGCAAGCCGCTTACTAAAGTAAAAGGTCTCCATTATTGCCTTAATGCCGATTGCGATTCCCGTAAGATCGAAGGAATGATTCACTTCGCTTCCAGGAACGCGATGGACTGTTCGCTACCTATTTCCTGCTCAGGGATGGTGCAGAAGTTGATGCGCGAGATAGGACCGTCGGTCAGCACGTTGCGGAAGAATCGTCGTCCTTTCACGATGG
>JAFXLR010000094.1 GCA_017531065.1 Bacilli bacterium | reverse complement strand
TTTTTGGTGCCGCTGACCTTCTTGCTGAAGATCTGGTCAGTCATCTCGAAGGCTCCGTCTCCAGAGACTCTGATGAGGGCTAGCGCTCCTTTGAGCGGCGGTGTTCCTAAGGCGATGATTACGTTATTCACAAACAAATTATACCTTTGTTAAAAGGTAAAATGGTGTTTTCGTTCCAAAATCGTAGTTAATGGCAGTTTTGCTTACTTTTTCAGGACTAAAAAATAAAAATTTAAGCAGGATTTGCTGATGATTTTCAAAAAAAGCAGGTCTTTTTCAACCTGCTTAATTATTAGTCGACGTATTTGATTGTGACGGCTCTGTCGTGGCCTTCGCCGCTTGATTCGGTTTTGATGTGGCTCATTCCGTTGAGGGTGTTGTGGATGATTCTTCTCTCATCGGCGGTCATTGGATCAAGCTTGACGCTGACCTTAGTCTTGATGACTTCGCGAGCGGTCTTCTTAGCGACCCACTGGAGGCGATCGTATTTGTCTTCTTTGTATCCGCCGACATCAAGAAGGATCCTGTATCTGTGACGGAACTTGTTGCTGACAGCGAGTCTTGCGAGTTCGTTGAGAGCTTGGAGAGTACGTCCACCCTTACCAATAAGGATTGGGTTTCTCTCGGAGTTAATGTTGACGTGGATGATGTCTTCATCGATGGTGGAAGAGGTTTCGGCTTCAACGCCCATTCCGCCAAGAGCGGTCTTGAGATATTCTTCAGCGAAGGCGGCAGCATCATCGATATCGTAGATTTCGATGGTGGCTTCCTTGCCGATTCCGAATAAGCCTTTCTTTTCTTCGATGACTTTGTAGATCAATTGCTCGGCCGGAATGTTAACGGCTTTGCTGGCGGCCTGAACGGCTTCTTCAACAGTTTTGCTGGTGAAATGTTTCATTTATGTGGTCCTCCTAACGATCTTTTTTACGACGCATGATGAGCTGGATGATCGCGGTCTGAGCCATAGCGACGAGACCACCAATCGTCCAATAGACGCCCATAGCGGCAGGGAGCGAGAAGCCAAGGATGATGGTGAAGATTAACATGAACCAAGAAACCATCTTTTGGGTTCTAGCTGTTTTATCAGCGGCAGGGTTGGCCGAGGTTTTGGAAAGTTTTTTGTTTCTGGCAGCATTGATCCATTGTGGCAACTTCATTGCGCAGAACTGGGTCGCAGCCATGAGAACAAAGAGAACGCCAGCAGTCCACCAACCGGTAGTGTTTGCATACCAGGTTCCCGAGAAGTTAGCGAGAACAGAAGAAAGAGGATCGCTCAATCTAAGATTTAACACTTCACCACTAGAAAGGGCGGCTGATCCTTGGAGAGCTCCCCAAACAGAAACGAAGACAGGGAATTGAACGATGATGGCTAAAATAGAGGAAAGAGGATTGACCTTGTTTCTTCTATAAAGGGCCATGGTTTCCTGAGAAACCCTAGCTTGTTCGGCTTGGTTGGTATTGGAGTTAGGGTATTTCGCTTGGATCTTCGCAATTTGTGGCTGCAAAGCAGTCATCTTTTGCTGATCAAGGGTGCTCTTGAAGGTCAATAAGACGACCAACAATCTCACGATTATCGTGGTAAGGACGAGAGCCCAAATCTGACCAACACCAGATAAGCCTGGGTCGAATGCATTACTAAGGGCATCAACTAAGCAAGCGACAGGGTAGACGATCAAGCCTTCGAGGAAGCCGTGTGACCAAGCTTCTCCCCAGGAAATCGATTCCATTTTGACCTGCCAGTTGTTGGAAGCGCCATAGTGGCCATAGCTTCCTTCTTTGGTGGTGATGCAGGTACGGACGTTGTTGGTAAGAGAGATGAACCCACCTTTATAAGATGCGGTGAAGTCGGCGTTTGGAACGCTGGCAGAACCGCTTCCTGGTTTGGCAGTATCAATTTCTTTTTGGATTTCTTCAGTCCATTTGTCCCAGTTACCGAAGTCGAATTTAATGGTTGTGTTTCCGGATTCGGCATCAAAGGTTTTGGTGATGAATTTGAGGTAACCGTAATTTCTAAGGATGCTGTCCTCGGTAACGGTGACACCTTCTTCGTTACCAACACAATCAGCTATGCTGAATGGGTTGATTTTGGCGGCGGTTAAAGATGCTTCGGTGATGGTGATACCGTCTGCTTTTGCTGCTGAAATAGCGGCCTCCAAAAGTTTCTGGTCCATCTTTTTGAAATACTCATAAGAAGGAATGGAAATCTTCTTTTCGACCGCGCTTTTTATGATATTGTTCGTTAAAAAATCTGCTTTTTTGGCAGCGTAATAACCATTTTCGTCGACAGGGATGTATGCCCAAAGATTCTCATTGCCTTGTTCTTTTAAAGGCTGGAATGAAAGATCTGGGGTTCTATATTCCTCAGGAACAGAAGATTCCCCATCAACATAAACGGTAACGCCTTGGTCGTAAGGGTAAGCGATGCGCGCTTTTTCGATGTCTGAGCAGAAATTCGAAACACAGCCTGAAAGCATCAAGGTCCCTGCAGCAAGGCCAAGCGCTCCAAGCAATTTAACTTTCGTGCGTTTATTCAAGGTTTTATTCTCCGATGTTTTTTATGGCATCGATGAGTTCTAGCTTTTCTTTTTCAAAATCCGCAGTGTCGTATGTGGCACGCGCCACAATCACGATATCAACCGGGCGACTCAGGTCGAAGCCTTGGCCGATCATGTATCTGATCTGCCTCTTAATTTTGTTGCGGGTTACCGCATGTCCATTTCTCTTGCTGACGGATATCCCAATTCGGGCCTCTCCGCTTTCTCTTACACGAGAATTGATTAGGAAATGCGGCGTTCTGACACGCCTGGATGAACCGATAATTTCGGAAAACTCTTCATATTTGAGAATTCTGTTCTCTTTTTTCATTAGGCGTTCTTAAAAACAAAAAAGGAAAATTAGGCAGCGATTCTGGCTCTGCCTTTGGCGCGACGACGGGCTAAGACTTTACGGCCATTGTGGGTGGACATTCTGGCACGGAATCCAGCTTCATTAGCGTGTTTGATTTTAGATGGTTGGTATGTTTTTTTCATGTACTTTTCCTCCGAGGTTCACTTACGTGCTAAGAGATTATAAGTTTTACTACTTAGTAAAACAATAAAAGAATTATAGACCTCTCTCGCGTGCGTGTTTCCTTATTAATAGGTTGCGGTGACTCAAAATTAACCGAAATATTTGAAAATCATCCCTCAATTTACATTCATTCAAGAAGTTAATAACAGTCTTTGGAATAAGGGAAATTTAAAGGTTACAAAAGCAAAAAATTAGTACTTTTAAAATGACGAAGTTTAATCATGCTTTTCAACAAAACGTTATATTTCTGAGTGTGGTTTATGTGGTTATTTCAAGAATCCTTAGGCTAGGGCTTACCTTTGGCGAAAAAGTAATTGTTGATAGGTGTTTTAACTACATGGTTGTCCACAATTTTAAATTCTTTTACATTTTATGAACAAGTTTTCCACAATAAATACGGTGTATAAACTAAAAAGTAAGGTCTTTACCGAGTGTTTTTCCGCAAAAAAGTGTGGATAACTTGATTTTTACAATAAAAAAGATAGTTCTTTATATATGAATTGTGGTAAATTTTGACTACGAAATTTCCTATGGAACTAACAATCAGTGAACTCACCGCTCTTTGGGACCGCACTTTGAGCAAAATTAAAACCAAACTCGCAGACAACATTGTCTACGATTCTTTTTTTGCCGAGAGCTACATCCACTCCATTGAAGGAAACAAAATCATCGTGGTTGTGAATAGCGGTTTAGCTGCCACAATCATCAAGATGAAATACATCGATATCGTTAATTCTTCGATCAATGAAGTTACCGGTAGCGACTTCGAATTGTCTTTCGTAATTGCGAGTGATTTGAAGACAATAAATGAAAAAAAGCCTGCAAAACCTGAATATTTTTCAGATTCTGTACTCAATCCAAACTACACTTTCCAGACCTTCGTCTCCGGTCAATCTAACCTTGAAGCCTTCCAAGCTTCTTTGATGATCAGCCAAAACCCAGGAAGTCTTTATAACCCTCTTTATTTATATGGAGATAGCGGTTTAGGAAAGACCCATCTTCTCCATGCGATTGGCAACGCGATTAAAGAGAAGTTCCCAAACAAGAGGGTTCTTTATGTTCACGCCCAGGAATTCCTTGATGAATATGTGAAATACGTCAAAGGCGATAAGGAAGGCATGTCGATTGTTGATTGGTTTAAGAACTCAGTCGATGTTCTTCTCGTCGATGATGTCCAATTCCTATCTAATAAGAAAGCAACAGAGGAGACTTTCTTCTCTATTTATAACCACTTCTACTCAATGAATAAGCAGATCGCCCTCACAAGCGATCAACCACCGGCGAAACTCCAAGATCTTGATGAAAGATTGAGAACCAGATTCACCCAAGGCTTACCTTTATCTATTAATACCCCTGAGAAAACGACCTGTGAGCAGATCCTTAAGATGAAAATCAACCATTCTGAAGGTCTGACGGTCAATGATTTCGATCCTGAGGTCATCTCTTTCTTAGCGGAAAGGTTCGGAAGGAACGTTCGTGAGCTTGAAGGTGCTTTGGCAAGACTCCTTTTCTATGTCATCAACATCAAACCAACCAAGCATATCGACATCCACACAGCTATGGAGGCGGTTAAATCCCTCACCGATGTCCAAGATGATCAGGCTAAGTTATCTGAAAAGAGAATCGCGGAGACCGTTGCCCAATATTATGGTTTGACTCCATTCCAGCTCAGTTCCAAAGTCAGAACTGCCCAAATCGCCATGGCCAGACACATCGCGATGTACCTTATTAGAATGTTGCTTGATATGCCATTCGTTAAGATAGGTCAATTCTTCGGCGGACGTGATCACGCGACTGTTATGACTGCGGTCACAAAAGTGGATAATGAGTTAAAAACCAACAAAGGTATGCAAGAGGCTATCGAAGAGCTTAAAAATAGGCTAAAATAAATATTATATTTATAGGTTGTAAAAGAGAGATGCCTCAAAATTAGGTTAAAACCATTGAGATATCCACATTTCCACAGCCACTTACTATTAATAAAATATTACGAAAAAGAAAAAGAATAATCGGAGGACATGCAGATGAGATTCACGATTGATATAGAACAATTCTTAAAAGGTTTGCTTATCGCTGGACGTGGTATTGGTGCCAAGAACGCCAACCCACTTCTTCTTTGCTTCAAGATGGAGATGACCAACATCGGTTTGGAGATCACCGCATCTAACGGCGATGTCACCGTCTTCACCAGAGTTCCTCTCAAACTCAATGAAAAAGAGATTATCAGAAACTACAGCTTAGGTTCCTCCTTAATCACCGCCCGTTCATTAACCGAAATCGTCAGAAAAATGGAAGGCGATGAACTCTCTTTGGATATCATTGATGAAAGTGTCGCTAAGGTTGATGATGGAAACACAACCTTCAAACTCCCATGCGTTGCCGCCGATGAATACCCAGACATCGATCTTGAGAAAACCGGCACAGTCTTCTCCATTCCATGCACCGATTTTACCAAAATCATCGAACAGACCGCTTTCGCTGCTTTGGACAAAGACACCCGACCAATCCTTACCGCTATCAACCTCAAAGCTGAAGGTGGATTGTTCACTGCCACCGCTACCGATAGCGCCCGTCTTTCCAGGAAATCCGTCCATATCGATGAATCCGTGAGATTCTTCGCGAACGTCTCCGCTAAGACAATTAACGACATCGTCAAACTTTTCGACAACAATTACGAAGTCGAGATCTGCTCCACCGGCGAGAAGATGATTCTCTCTTTCGGCAACACCACCGTTTCAACCCGTTTAATCGCTGGCGATTACCCAATCTCCAAATCCATCGTTCCACAGGACTTCAATTACTCACTTCAGGTCAATGCCGCTCAGCTTTTGAACTCCATCGACCGTGTTTCCGTTCTTTCCACCGACAGCGCCGCGGTCGTCAAACTTCTCATGACCAACGACGGCGTCGAGATTTCTTCCTCCGGTGACCAGAATGGCAGCGGCTCCGAAAAGCTCTCCATCATCCTTTATACCGGCGAAAGACTTGAGATCGCCTTTAACGCTTTATACGTCTCACAAGCGGTCCGCGCCCTTGGTTCTGAGGATGTCGTCCTTAAATTCGTTGGGGAAGGAAAAACCTTCGTCATCGTTGATCCAAAAGACGATTCCATCATTGAGCTCGTCACCCCAAGAAGAACGAGATAAAAACCTCTCAAAAAATATCGAAAAGGGAATGAAATCAGTCATTCCCTTTTTTACTACTTTGTAGTAAAGTATATAAGAGGTGAAATTGTGCCAAAAAACGCGTCAGAAATAGCCATAACGACAGAATTCATAACCTTAGGGCAGTTTTTGAAGCTCGCGGACATTATCTCGCAGGGAGGGGAAGCTAAAGCTTATCTCGCAACCCACGAGGTCAAGGTTAACGGTGAACCGGATAACCGCCGCGGCAGAAAACTCCGTAATGGGGATGAGGTCCTGCTTGCAGAAGGCCTATTCAGAATTCTCCAAAAATGAGAGTAACGCATCTTGAGCTCAGGAATTTCCGGAACTACGGATCGCTGAACCTCAACTTCGAAAACAATCTGACGGTCATCCAAGGCACAAACGGCTCCGGCAAAACAAACCTTGCGGAAGCCATTTACTACCTCAGCCTCGCTAAGAGTTGGAGAGCAAATGATTGCCAAGCCTTAATCAGGTATGGCGAGGATCATGCCTCCATCAAAGCCAAGGTAGAGGAAAACGGTCTCAAAAGGGAAATTGAGATTCTCATCCTAAACAAAGGAAGAAAAATCTCAATCAACGGCAAGCCCGCGCGTAAGCTAAGCGAGTTATCCAAACTCGTGAATGTGACCCTCTTCTCCCCGGAAGATGTGCTCATATTCAAAGGGCCGCCAAGTGACAGAAGGTCATTCCTTGATACGAGCCTCTCAAAGAAGTCGCTCGATTACTTCAACCTCATCGGCAAATACAACCGCTTGCTTCTCGAAAGGAACGCGGCGCTCAAAGCCGAGAAAGTCGACACCACCCTCATCCAAGTTCTCACCGACGAGCTCATTGCCGTCAGCGAGCCAATAAGTCGCTACAGACGACTTTATATAGATGACTTGAATAAAGTTCTATCCGACCTCGCGAGCGAACTCTACGGGCACGATAGACGCCTTCTCGTCGTTTATAAGCCGTTCATCAGAAGTGAATCGGCGTGGAAAGAAGAGGCAGCGAAAGCCTATAAGCGATCTCTGGAGAGTGACATCATCCACAAAACCACCTCCATCGGCATCCATCGAGAGGACTTCTCCCTGATGCTTGATGGGCAAGACATCGCCTTATATGGAAGCCAAGGTGAAAACCGTCTGGCGGCAATTGCCTTAAAGATCTCACCATTCTTCCTAATCGAAGACAAAGAGAAACGACCGATCGTCGTTCTCGACGACGTCTATAGCGAACTAGACGCCGAACACACGAAAAGACTCTCTGGTCTCATCAGCAAACACCTTAACCAAGTGTTCGTGACGGCGACGAGAGCAAACATAGAGGGAGCCTCGGTGATTGAGGTTTCCGAAAACAAAGCCATAAGGAGGTAACAGAATGGCAAACGAAGAAGAAAAGAAGCTTGAAGCCGCTCCTGAGCAGCCACAAGCCGACCAAACCGCTTCAGAAATAGCCGAAGAAGATCGTTTCCAGTACAAAATGGAAACCGACATCGATGAAAAAGGCTTAGTCAAAGCGGACGAGAACTACACAGCGGAAAACATCCAGGTTCTCGAAGGACTTGAAGCTGTCAGAAAGCGTCCTGGCATGTATATCGCCACCACCGCAGCAGCTGGTCTCCACCACCTTGTTTGGGAAATCGTCGACAACGCAATCGATGAAGCCCTTGCAGGATATTGCGATAACATTCAGGTCTACATTGAAAAAGACAATTCCATCACAGTCAGCGATAACGGACGTGGTATTCCAGTCGATATCGTCGCCAAATCAGGTTTATCTGGCGTCGAAACCGCTTATACGATCCTTCACGCCGGCGGTAAGTTCGGCGAAGGCGGAGGCTACAAAGTCTCTGGCGGTTTACATGGTGTCGGCGCCTCGGTCGTCAACGCCCTTTCGACACTCTGCGAAGTCACCGTTAGAAAAGCCGGTGGCGTCTACTACGTCAAATTCGTCGACGGCGGCAAGATCGTCGAACACTTAAAGAAAATCGGAACCTGCAAAGAAGAAGAGCACGGCACAACCGTCCACTTCAAACCAGATGCCGACATTTTCACCGAAACCACCACCTACAACTACGAAACCATCAAGAACCACCTCCGTCAGATGGCTTTCTTAAACGGTGGCGTCAAAATCACCTTAACCGACAAGCGTCCTGATATCCCAATGAGCGAGACTTTCCAGTTCAATGGCGGTATTAAAGAGTACGTTTCCTTCATCAACCAAGGAAAGAACACCATCAACGCAGACGTCATTTACGCGCACGGCGCTGAGGAAGTCACCCTTCTTGATGGAGTTACGAAAGAGATCATCTACGCTGAAGTCGCCATGCAGTGGACCGACTACTACAGCAATGACGGTGTTTACTCCTTCTGTAACAACATCTCCACTAAAGAAGGCGGCACCCACGTCGACGGCTTCAACAAAGCTTTGAGCAAAGTCATCAACAACTACGCCAGAAAGTTCAAACTCCTCGAAGAAAAAGAGAACAACTTCACCACTGAAGACTGCCGCGAAGGTCTTACCTGCGTCATCTCAGTCAAGCATCCAAACCCACAATACGAAGGACAAACCAAGACCAAACTCGGAAACAGCGAAGTTAGACCAATCGTCAACGCTGTCGTTTCTGAGCAGTTCGAGCAATACCTTCTTGAGCACCCAGATCAGGCCAAAGCCATCATTGCCAAGGTCCGCATCGCTGCCAAAGGCCGTGTGGCCGCGCAGGCTGCCCGTGAGGCAACAAGAAAGACCGCTCTTGGCATTACCACCCTTCCTGGCAAATTAGCCGATTGCTCTAGCCGTATCCCAGAAGAATGCGAGCTCTACATTGTTGAGGGTAACTCAGCAGGCGGCTCCGCTAAGGTTGGCAGAGACAGAAAGACCCAGGCCATCTTGCCTTTGAGAGGTAAGATCCTTAACGTCGAGAAAGCGACCGAAGAGAGAATCTTCAAGAATGCTGAAATCGGCAACATGATCACCGCTATCGGCGCTGGCATCCGCGAGCAATTCGATGTCAGCAAGATCAGATATCACAAGATCGTCATCATGACCGATGCTGATGTCGACGGCGATCACATCAGAATCCTTCTTTTGACCTTCTTCTACCGCTTCATGAAACCTCTTATCGACGGTGGTTACGTTTACATCGCTCAGCCACCGCTCTATAAAGTCGAATACAAAGGCCAAGCCTACTACGCCTATAACGACGACCAGCTTGAACAGCTCAAGAAAGGTCTTGAACTCAAGCCTGGTTATCTATTCCAGCGTTACAAAGGTCTTGGTGAAATGGACGCCCAACAGCTTTGGGAGACCACCATGGACCCAGCTGCACGTAAGATGATCCGCATCACAATCGATGATGCTGCGATGGCCGACAAAGCCTTCACAGACCTCATGGGTGATGATGTTGAACCACGTCGCGAATTCATCATCAAAAACGCAAAATTCGTGCAGAACCTGGATATTTAATGGAGAAAGGAAACGATTATGGCAGACGAAGAAAAGAAAATTGAAGCCGAAACCGAAGAGGTTTCAGGCGAAGCCAAAGAGTCGAGCGAAGCCCCAGGAATTGTTGCTGGCATCGCTGCGGGTCTCATTGACAGAGAAATCACAAACGAAGTCCAGACGGCATTCCTCTCCTACTCAATGTCCGTCATCGAAGCTCGTGCCATCCCTGATGTCAGAGACGGTTTGAAACCGGTTCAAAGACGTATCATCTATGGCATGAACGAGTCAGGCATGCAGCCTGGCAAACCATATAAGAAGAGCGCTCGTATCGTTGGTGACGTCATGGGTAAATATCACCCACACGGCGACTCCGCTCTTTATGGCACCTTAGTCCGTATGGCCCAGCCATTCGCGATGCGTTACACCCTCGTCGACGGTCATGGTAACTTCGGTTCCATCGACGGTGACGAAGCCGCTGCTATGCGTTACACCGAGGCCAGAATGAACCGTCTTGCGGTCGAAATGGTCCGCGATCTTGATAAGGACACCGTCGACTTTGTCGGCAACTACGATGGCACTGAACAAGAGCCATCCGTCCTCCCAAGCCGCTTCCCGAACCTTCTCGTTAACGGTTCCGAAGGTATTGCTGTCGGTATGGCCACCAACATGCCAACCCATAACCTTACCGAGGCCATCAACGCCTGTATCGCCGTTGCCCGCACCCCAGAGATCACCCCTCTTGAGCTCATGCAGAACTATATCTATGGTCCTGACTTCCCAACTGGCGGCGTCATCCTCGGCAGAAAAGGCATCGCCGACTACTTCACCACTGGTACCGGCACCGTCGCTATCCGTTCGAAGTTCCACACCGAAGAAACTAGCGGTGGCAGATCCCGCATCATCATCACCGAGACCCCATATCAGGTAAACAAAGCCGCCATGATTGAAAACATGGCCACCCTTGCCCGTGATAAGGTCATCGATGGCATCTCTGATATCAGAGATGAATCCAATAAAGAAGGCACCCGTGTCGTCATTGAGGTTAAGAAAGACTTCATCCCAGAGGTCGTTGCCAATAACCTTCTCAAGCACACCTCAATGCAGATTACCTATGGTGTTATCAACCTTTGCTTAGTCAATGGCGAACCAAAGATCCTTTCGATGAAAGAACTCATCGAGAGATATAACGAATTCCAGATTGATGTCCTCACAAGAAGAACCAAATTCCTTCTCAAGAGAGACAGCGACAGAGACCACATTGTTGTTGGTTTAATCCTCGCTCACGACAACATCGACGAGGTCATCCACATCATCCGTGGAAGTAAGACCGATGAGGAATCCAGTGCGAAATTGTCAGAGAAATTTGGATTATCGAAACCTCAAATCGATGCTATCTTGGGCATGACTCTCCGTCGTCTCCAAGGCTTAGAGCAAGAGAAACTCCAGGCCGAGCACGCCGAACTCGTTAAGAACATCGAGCACTACAACTTCTTACTTAGCGATAAGAAGAACATCGTCGACCTCATGATCGAAGAGCTCCTTCAGATCCGTGATCGCTTTGGCGATGAACGTATGACTCAAATCTCTGATGAAGCCGCTTCAATTGAGAACGAAGACCTTCTCCCACAAGAAGACATCATCGTCGTCCTCACTAAGAACGGTTATGTCAAGAGAATGAACGACCAGACCTTCCGCACTCAGAATAGAGGCGGACGCGGCGTTAAAGGTTTAACCACCACCAGTGGCGACACCGTCCATTTAATGCTCCACACCAAGACCCACACCGACATCATGTTCTTCACATCCTTCGGTAAGGTCTACAGAATGCGTGGCTACATGATCCCAGACGGAGCCAGAGACTCCAAAGGCATGCCAGCCATCAACCTCCTTAACCTCGACCAGGAAGAGAAGGTCGTCGCTATCGTCCCAGCTGACGAGTACGGCGCCGAGAACTACCTCTTCTTCGTTACCGTCCACGGTGTCGTTAAGAGAACCACCATGGCCGAATTCGAATCCATCCATAGCAATGGTAAGAAGGCTCTTACCCTTAGAGATGGCGATGAGCTCCTCTGCGTCAAAAAGACCGATGGCCACGCGATTATCGGCCTCGCTTCCAGCAATGGTAAGGTCTGCTCCTTCAGTGAAGATCAAGTTCGTGCGATGGGCAGAAGCGCTGCCGGCGTCACCGGTATGGACCTCAAAGATGGCTCCCACCTTGTCGATGCGACCACATCCCTCGAAGGCGATAAGATCCTTGTCTTAACCACCCTCGGTTATGGAAAGATCAGCTATGCTGAAGAGACCGAAGTCCCACAAGAAGACGGAACCACCCGCCACTATGACGGCTACCGCCGCACTTCTAGAGGCGCAAAGGGCGTTCTCACTCTCAAGACCAATGACAAGAATGGCGAACTTACCGGTATGCGTTGCATCCACGGTGACGAAGACCTCATGGTCATCACCAACAAAGGCATCGTTATCAGAACGCCATTATCACAGATCCATATCGCGGGTCGTAACACCGTCGGTGTTAAGATCATCAACCTCGACAAAGGCAACAAGGTTGCTTCCTTCGCCATCGTTCCTCACGTTGATGAGGCCGAGCTTGAGGAAGAACTCCCAGCCGAGGAGAGTGCTGAAGAGGTCGTTCCAGAGAACAACCCAACTCCAGACCAAGTCGAATAAACATGAAAGTCTTAGTGCGCTTCGTCCCTGGGGCGCGGAATGACATATTTGAGGGAACGCGTCTTAGAAAAAGCATCAAAGGCGCGCTCGAACTCAACAACGTCAAGTGGGTTGAAAGTATCTTCGCCGAACCTGACGTGTGTCATTTCT
>JAFXLR010000093.1 GCA_017531065.1 Bacilli bacterium | reverse complement strand
GTTTTTATTATCTTTAGAAGTCGTTTAAGAGCTCACCTAAGAGAGAACCGATCTCTCTAAGAGCGGAGACATCATCCTTGAGACCGTCGAGTTGGTCGCTATCGATATCGAAAATGGCTTTGATCTCGCCATCTTTGATGATAGGAACGACGTATTCGCTTTTGCTTTTCGCATCGCAAGCGATGTAGTTCTTTAAAGTTGAAACATCAGGAACGTACATTTCTTTTCCTGAAACGTATGACTCCCCTACTACGCCTCGACCGAAAGCGATGAATAAACAGGCAACCGAACCAGAGAAATATGACAAATGGAGCCCATCCTCTTCTTTGCGGTATAAACCAACCCAGGAATTCTCCCCTAAGGTCAAACGGATATACGAGAAAGCGTTGAGCACATTGGCCCTAACGTCTCCTTCTTCTGCGGTAAGTAATGATTTGACAACCGATAGATCCAAATTGCTCATGGTCTTATTTTAAATGCTAAAGCAAGAAAGCCAATCAATAGGCACTTGAGGCTTTTATTTTGCCTAGGATTCATTATCATTTTTAGCATGGAAAAAATTATCGTTCTCGCTTCACATAACAAAGGCAAAATCAAGGAGTTCCAAAAGATCCTCGAACCATTTGGATACGTGGTTAAAACCTCTGCCGATTTCGGGCATACCGAAGAGCCGGTTGAAGATGGCAAAACCTACCAAGAGAACGCCTATATCAAAGCCAAGTATTATCACGATGCTTTGAAGATGCCAGTCATCTCTGATGACTCAGGCATTGAGATCGAGGCCTTAGGCGAGCATTACCCAGGCGTTCATAGCGCACGTTTCGCCGATAAGATTCAAGAAGAACTCGGCAAAGGATATGAGGTCGTGAACGCCTACATCTTAGAGAAGATCAAAGGTAACCCAAATAGAAAAGCCGCCTACCACTGCGCGATCTGCCTAATCGAGAAAGACGGAGAGGTCCATTACTTCGATGGCGTTTGCGAAGGGCAAATCACCGATAAGATAACCGGCACACATGGATTTGGCTATGACCCTATCTTCAAAGCCGATGAGGGAGGCCTCTACTTCGGAATTGTTTCCGAAGATGAGAAAAACAAAATCTCACATCGCGGAAAAGCTCTTCAGAAATTCGTCAAATATCTAAAAGAAAAAGAAGGGAACTGAGCCCTTCTTTTTTGTTTCTTTTTACTAGGCGTCTTTGACGACTGGATGGATCCTGACGTTGCCTTGGAGCTTGGCTGAACCACCTTTTGGAGTGTGGTCTTCCGCACCTTCACCATAGGTGATAGTGAAGCTCATGTTGGTATTTTCGATCGAAGCGGAATGAAGATTGACTGAATCGGCTTCGTTCTTATAAGTGCCGTCAAGGTTATAGCAGATCTTGGTGGCGTCAGTCGTAAGGTTTTCGTAGGTGTGTTTGGTCACTCCATCAAGCTTGACAACAATGGTTGTGACATCGGCGGTTACACTTCTTTCGAAGGTGATGGTCTTTCCGTATTCGGCGTTGAAGCTTGCGACCTTGTTCGTGTTGCTAGCGTCATATAAGGAAACGGTGAACTCTTTTCTCTCAGTCTCGTAGGTCGATTTGAATTCGAGAGGGAGGGTTCCTTTGCTAAGGTTTCCAAGAGCGACCCACTTCGTTCCATCACTGATGTAGGAAGGATAGGTTGGCATATGATCCGTGAGGGTTTTGTCAAGGTAAATGACGCCTTTGTTGCCTGTGGCGTCAGCATCTTCTGGTGCTCCTTCACCCCAAGCGAACTGGTCGGCGTTAGCACCGCTCTTCCACTTGTAGACGAGGGTGTCGTCTTTGGTGAACTTGGCGCTTGTTTCGTCTTTGGCAAGAACCCAGCCATCGAAGTTATAGGTGTTGTAATACTCTGGATGGGCTTCGGTAGGATCCGCGGTTGGGATGGTGATGGCGTTTCCGAATTGGACATTCGCCCCACCCTCGACTGGAGTTCCATTATTCTTGAAGATGGTTTCGATCTTGTAAGCTTTCTCAATGAACTTCGCACTGACGCGGCAATTGGCCTTGATTTGATCAAGATTGATAGCCTCGCCTTGGAGTTCACTGCCGACTCTGCTATCGAAAGTGGAATCATAAGTTCCTTCCCAGCCATCGAAAACAAATCTGGCGCCTGGAGTGGTCAATGTGAGATCGCTATGAGGGTTATAGTCATAGGCAGTTCCATCCATGGATCTGAAATGGACGGCTCTTCCTTCGATGGCGTAGCCATAACCAACCTGGGTTCCGACTTCGTCATAGAAATCGACCTGGTAGACTGGGCTGCCTTTTTGGGATAAGCCCTCGCCACCGGAACAGGCTGATAAAAGACCTGTGGCCGCTAGAGCGGCAACAAGAAAGAATTTCGAAAAATTGCGTCTTTGCATACAAAGATTATGTAATAAAAAGTCTTTCAAAGAAAGAGGGGTTTGTAAAAAAGCGAAGACCAACTCCCCTTTTGTTCGCAAAATAGGTGGAAATCTCCTCATAGGAGTATAAAATACTCAATGTTGCCCCTCGTAAACTATTTGGGCATAATATAAAATCGAACTACTAAACAGGAACAGTCTATGAAAACAGTAAAATCTCCAACCCGTATCACTTCTGTGTTCGCCGTTATCTTCTCATTCGTCGCGATGATGTGCATGTTCGCCGATGCTTTCTCTGGTGAATCCGGATGCGCCCGTGGCAATGTCTACAGCGTCATGTTTGCCCTTCAGGATGGCTATAACGTCGTCTGGCCACTCATCATCGGATTCGTTTGCGTCTGCCTCGTTCTTCTTGCAGGCCTTGGCGGATTCATCATCGGTGAGGCCGCTGGCAAATCCATCGCCCTTGCTGAGATCGTCTTAGGCGTCGCCGCTGGCATCCTCTTCATCTTCGCCGCTATGTTCTACACCAGCGCCAACCCAAGCGTTGATATGGCTAGCACCGCCGATTCCGGTTTAGGAGCCGGTTCCATCTGCGTCATCGTCTTCAGCTTCATCGCTGCTGCCTTTGGTGCCATCGATCTTCTTGTTCATAGCAAGAAACAATAAGTTCCTTAATTAATAAAAAGCCCTCCGAAATGGAGGGTTTTATTTTGCGAATTTGTAGCCCCTGCTACTAAGGCCTTCGATGATTTCCGTGACACATTTGTCGAGGTTTTTTTGAATTTCGCCTCCCCAATAACGGAATATGAGATAGCCTTCTTTGGTTAGCCTTTCGTTTACTTCCTTATCCCTTTGGATGTTCCTTTTGATCTTAGGGATCCAGTACTCACGATTGCTTTGGATCTTCTTTTCGTTCTCCTCGAAATCCTTGCCATGCCAGAATTCGGAATCGCAGAAGACCACCACTTTCGCACCTTTGAAAGAGATGTCAGGATGACCGAAGATGAACTTGCTATTGCAACGGTATCTGCACCCTTTCTCATAAAGGGCTTTTCTTAATTTGATTTCGATGGAGGTGTCTTTGCCTCTAATGCGGCTCATCGTGTATGAGACGGTGGCTTCATCGCGCTTCATACGTAGGAATAGCTGACGTGGATGTTCCCAAAGATATCGGTCTCGGTTAGGTCAAACTCTGGAATGTCCCCGCTATATTTGTAATCAGATTCGTAATAGTCGACTTTCTTCTCGGTTGAGGAAATCGAGAAAGAGTTGATGGCGATTGCGGCGTTAAGGCTAGTTTCCTCAGCGTATAAATCGTTGACGGAAAGGTTCTCGCCTTCGAAAGAGATAACAAAGTTATCGCCTCCTGAGGAGAGGGCTTCGAAGGATGTGAGGTTATTGTATTTGCCGATGGAGCCCATATAGGACTGGCAAAGGGTCAAGGACGTGATGTTATTGGCGTTAATAAGAGTAGGAAGGTTGATGAAGGAAGCCAAAGCGGAGTCGGTCGTTGGAGTATAGTCGTGGCTTTCTCCATTCTCGGAAACAACGAAGTGCCTTTGGCTGCGGTCATTAGGATCGACGTATTCGCTGACAGTGACCTCTCTCTTTGCATCTAATTTGTCATTAAAGAGATAGTCGACCTCATTCTTGACTTTGAGGCTATAGACGGTCGATTCGTCCGAGATGAGATACGGAGCCTTATAAGAGACCTCTAGGCTTGATTTCTTGAAGAATTTCTTTTGGTTGAAGTCATCAAGGACATATTCGTTGATCTCACTCTTTAGCGAATAGGAAACCGATTCGACTTTGTAGCCGGTCTGCTCATTCAAAGCGGCTGCAACAAGCTTATTCACCGTTTCCAAATCGATGGCCTTCGTATAGACGTTGTTGCATGAAGAAAGAACAAGGGTCGTCCCTACTAGCAATGCGGTTTTCCTAATGTTCTTCGTCTTCATATTAATTGAATTGGGCGTTATAGAGTTCGTAATAGAACCCCTTCTTCTTGAGAAGAGATTCATGGTCGCCCTGCTCAATGATAGCACCATCTTTAAGGACGACAATAAGGTCGCTTGAGACGATTGTGCTTAGGCGGTGAGCAACGACGATGGAAGTTCTTCCTTTAAGAAGCTCTTTGAAGCTTTCGTTGAGAAGTTTCTCGGTGCGGACGTCGATGTTGCTTGTGGCCTCGTCCAAAATGACGACTTCAGGCTCAAGAAGCATAAGACGGGCCACACAGATAAGTTGCTTCTCGCCAACCGACAAGCCAGAGGAATCGCTTATGATTGTGTCATATCCTTGAGGAAGTCTTTCGATGAAGCCATCGGCCTGGGCTTTCCTCGCTGCTTCCCTTACTTCGAAGAGGGTCGCTCCCTTTTTGCCATAGGCGATATTCTCAAAAACCGTACCGGTGAAAATCCAGGTATCCTGAAGGACCATTCCGATATGGCTTCTGATGGAATCTTTCACAATATCCTCAGCAAAATCATCGTTAATTGAGATTTTGCCACTCTTTGGATCATAGAAACGCATGAAGAGATTGATGAGGGTGGTCTTGCCACATCCTGATGGGCCAACAAGCGCAATCCTCTGCCCTTTCTTGATATCCAAAGAGAAGCCATTGATGACGAGTTTGTCTTCCGTGTAACCGAAGGTGAGATTGTCCGCTTTAAGGGACTCGATTTGGCCATCGATGTATTTCTTTCCTTCATCGACGTCCTTAGGCATATTGGCCGCCTTATCGATTCTTTCAAGAGACGAGGCAGCATAACTGATCTCACTCATGACATCGCTCACCTCATTGAATGGCTGCATGTAGTTGGCGGCATAGGTCAAGAATGCGCATAAGTCACCAATCGCAAACGCCTCATATGAATATGGAATAAGGCTGAAACTCGTTCTCCCGATGATGAAGTAGGCACCCATGAGAACGAGGGCAGCGTTGATCAAAGCGTTTATGAGTCTCGTTGAAGGGTTGATTGTCGAGACACCCATCGTGGCTTTGAAGGAGCTGTTTCTGAATTCCTCATTTAACGCTTCGAACTCTTTCTCTTTGTCTTCGCTGATACCAAGGGTCCTGATTGAGGTTGAATTCTTAAGGGCCTCGTTTACGAACGAAGAAAGCTTCCCACTCATAGAGGCCTGGGATTTGAAGTGCTTTGAATTGTATTTGGAGACGAAATGGCTGACCACCATCGAAATTGGGGTAAGCAAGATGACGACGATAGCAAGCGCCCAATTAATGAAAACCATGAAGAAGATGGTTATGAGGATGGTCGCAATTCCATCAAAAAGGGCAGCGAATCCGCTTAATAAACCGGTCTGGACATTCTCGATATCATTTATGAGCCTTTGGATGAGGTCGCCTTTGGATGAGCCGTCTATTTCCTTAACTGGGGCATCCATATAGGTCTTAAAGACCTCTTCCCTCATCTTGGCGATGACCTTTTGGCCAATGAAGGCTTTCGTGTAATCGAAGATGTGTCTGAAAATGGTTCCAACGACGAGGCAGATTATGAGCAAAAAGAGGAGGACGATGATAATCGGAGCGCTTTCGTCCATACAGCCATCCTCTGGCCTACAAACATTCTGAGCGTGGTAATCGAAATAGTTGATCAAAAGGCCGGCAAGGAAAGGAATGGCGAGTTTGCAAACCGTCGCGACCAAAGAGAAAAGAAGCGAGAAGAAGATTTGGATACGGCTTCCTTTGAGCCATGGTAAGAGGCGTTTCAGTTTCTTCATTTGACGCCTCCTTTCTGGATCTCAAAGATCTCGCGGTAAATGTCACATGTATTAAGGAGCTCTTCGTGCTTTCCAGAAGCGATGATTCGTCCATTGTCAAAGACAAGGATCTTGTCGCAATCCATTAAAGACGAGGCTCTTTGGGAGACGATGATCTTGGTTAAGCCTTTGATTTTGGAGATGTTCGCTCTGACTTTCTGGTCGCTAAGGTAATCAAGAGCGCTCATGGAATCGTCAAGGATAAGAAGGTCCGCTGGTTTAAGAAGGGCGCGAGCGATTAATAGTCTTTGTTTCTGACCGCCAGAAAGATTCGTTCCCCCTTCTTCGACCTTATGGTCAAGGAAGTCATCGTATTTGGAAACGAAATCGTAGGCTAAAGCGTCCTTAAGGGCTTTGACCATCTCCTCTTCTGTCGCATCTTTCTTGGAAAGAAGAAGGTTTGAACGGATGCTTCCCTTGAAGATGGAAGGCTTTTGAAGAACAACGGACACCTCTTTCCTCAAAGAATCCAAATCATATTCATGGATAGGGATGCCGCGGTAGAAAATCTGTCCGCTGGTTGGCTCGAATAATCTTAAAAGCAACGAGATAGCAGTGCTCTTACCACTGCCCGTTCCGCCGATGATGCCAACCGTCTCTCCTTGATCGATTCTGAAAGAGAGACCGCTGACGGCAGGCTTATCCCCTTCGTGACCATAAGTGAGAGAGACATCTTTGAATTCGATTAACTTAGTTCCAGAAGCTTCTTCGTCTTTGGTGATAATACCTTCGTTCTTGATATCGCCTTCAAGAGCAAGGAGGGAGTCGATTCTCTTTTTCGAAGCGTAGGCTTTGTTAAGAGAAAGGATCATCCTCGAGAACATGACCATGGCAGCAAGACAAGAGACGAGATAAGAGACAAGCGAAACGATCTGACCTGTTGTGACAGGGCTTGTTTC
>JAFXLR010000092.1 GCA_017531065.1 Bacilli bacterium | reverse complement strand
GCTCCATCTGATGATGGACTGAGTCCAGTGTCCTTGTAACTATGTACGGTGGTGAATGGAACAAAAGCCATCGCAATATCATCGATAGTTGTTATGGAATTTGGGAGATAGATCTCTTTCATGGTCCAGAAGTTTTCGGTCGCAAACCAATACTTTTGCGCATCAGTACCAATATAATCTTTGTTAGATGTTGGGCCGCATCCTCTTGGGTGCATTGCTGGACTGTTAAATTGAACAGCCAGAGCCGCTTTACCTATTTTCTTAACGTCTTTCCAACTTGTGCCACGATCGAATGTTACCTGATAAGGAATCACAAATTTGAAATGGCCGTCGCCAGTTCTAACAACATATTCTGAGTTGTAATTGGTGTTAATGGCGGCTGTATTATTGGTAGTCAAACTGTATCCCATGGTGATGGCGGTGTCACCATTCTGATCTTTTATGCGTCCGCCATAATAATGGTAATTTGTGAGAGTAGCGTAATCATTGCCTTGCTCTTTCACAAGGTCAAAGATTGGATAATCTTTGCTAGGAAGAGTAATTATGTCGTCTGCACTATCAACCGTATAGACTGGTGCGTAATCTAGCTCATTCTTAATTGCGTTACTTGAAAAGCTACCAAACGATTCTAGCATGCCGCTTTTGCCGTCATCTGCGCTCTTATCGTTGGTCCTGTTCCATTTGGCATTGCTGCTAATTCCAGAAGGCTTTGCTCCTATGCAGTAGATTGAAACAAATAAGTGACCATGGAAAAGATCTGACCCAGCTACTGTTGTGTTCTGAGGGAGGGTGACAGATATGAGTTTTTTGTACATGTTGCCTGCTGCCATATCTCCGTGTGATAAGTTGGTATCGAGATAGGCAAAGCATTTCTTACGAAGCGTCAAACTCGTCATGCTGTCTGGGAAATCAATTGACGAAAGAGCTTTTTGCCCGCTAAAAGCATTTTCTTTGATGTCAAGGGTGCTGCTATTGAATGTAACGCCTCCGATGAATTGACCATCGCGGAAGGCGGATTTGCCAATTTCATTTAAACTAGCAGGGAAATAAATGTGTGAGAAAGGATTGTCGGCGTAGCGGAGGTTTAAAGTACCGCCGTCTCCGAAACCGTTAGAACACCCATAAAATGCAGAGGTTTGAATCTTAGTGAGCTTCGACTGGGCTCTATATGAGACAACGATTGTTGCTCCGTCCGCTGGAGCGTTGTCAAAAACAATTTTTGATTTTCCGTCAGCATTAACGATCGAATAATCTGTTGGCGACAATAGAACATCGCCTACAGTGACGGAACCTATTGAGCCGTCGTCTGTGTTGCCAGCTAGAACGAATTCCGTAATGAGTGTGTTGTTGTCGTCTTCCTGACCTTTAAAAGTTTGTGTCGTAGTGTTGTTGGTCGTGTATTTGACTCTAGCGACGCCTCCTTGCCTTGGGTTTGTGATTGTGATGGTGCTTCCTTCGGCTGTATAGTTGCTAATGGCCGGTCCGTCGAAAGTGACAGAAGAAATGCTTGAAGGAACGTAACCAAGTTCGAACGTAAAACTGCCAGTCGAAGTGCAAAGGAACGCTTCCTCAAGTTCGTTTGTAGCGCCGTCGAAATAAAGTTTGAACAATCCTTTGCATTTCCTAAATGCGTCGCCTTCGATGTTTTGGACATTCGAAGGAATGTGGACAGAATATAATTGATCAACAGAATTGCCGGAGCTTGACATCGTGTTATAAAACGCACGAGACTGGATGTGCTCTAGGTCGACAGCACCTCTTAGATCGATATCTGTTAATGAGGTACACCCAGAGAAAGCGCCATAATCGATGAATCTGAGGTTTTCATGGAAAGTGACCTTCTTGATATTGGTTTTATTCAAAAAAGCCTCGCTCTTGATTCCGACGACTTTAAAGGCGCCTCCTAAAATCTCCGCAGGGATATTAAGCTCAGCGTTTGGAGTGACTCCTGTATAACCCAAAAGGACAACTTCGTCTTCAGCAATGTGTTCAGGGAACTGAACGGTGCTTGTTGTTGACCAATCGCCTTCGGACTCACCGTAGTTGCATTTGAATAAGTTGTAATCTCCGCCTTCTGGAGTGATGAATTGGAAATCATCAACGAATTTCATTGCGCCAACGTCAAAGACAACAGGGATGTAGTAGTCGCCATAAGAGAAGTTGAAATCTTCTGCGAGAGATACTGGGGTTATTGAAGAGGATGCAGAGGAACTAGAACTGCCGCTCCCCGGTTCTTTTTCGCTAAAATAGATCTTCGCCGACAGGCCAACGCCCCTAAAAGCGTTTGCAGCGACATAGGCTGTGCTGGCAGGGAAATAGATGGTCGTAAGGCCTTTGCAATCTTGGAAGGCGTAGGATTCTAGAGAGACAAAGCCCTCAGGGAAAACAACGCTAGTTAATTTAGGGCAGTATAAGAAAGCCTCTTTTCCGATGGTTGAGAGATTTTTGATTTCGTGGAAAGAGAAAACCTCTAGGTTGTAACAGTTAGCGAAGGCGTAGTCGTTGATTGTGGTAAGGAGATTGTCGGTCTTGAATCTTACAGACGTCAGATCCTTGCAGTTTCTAAAAGCGCCTGAAGAGATGGCGGTCAGGTTTTTTGGGATTGTGATCGTTTCAAGGCTTGATCCTGCAAATGCGTCGGTTCCAAAAGTAGTAACGGTATCAGGAAGGGTAATTCTCTTGATTGTGGTGCAGTTTTGGAATCCAGAAGGAAAAACTGATGTGACATTGCGGTTAGTCGGAACGCCATCGACTTCTTCCGTATACACGGAAACGGTGATGTTTTCGTCTTCGCATGTTCCAACGCCAACAGCAATATTGTTTGGGTTGGTTTCGTCAACGTAATAGGCAAGGCCTGCGTTGTCATAATCCAGGAAGGTGTAATTGGCAAAACGGGCGTCTTCCGCAACAAAACCTTTATAGTTTTTGACGCCACAAGCGGTGACTAAAAATGTGAAGATCAAAAAGAAGAAGAAATAGAATCTGCTTTTTTGCTTTGTTTTATCCATTCTTGTTACCTCCTTTTCCTTTAGGCCGATGGCCTCGTGTATTCGTAGAATTGTCTTTCAAACATGGTTCCGTTGAACGAGCAGCTGTATCTGCCTTCGTTATCTGCGAGCAGATACGTCAAGTTGCCTCCCGCTGTCATGTCGACTGTTGGATGTCCTCCAGAGATTCCTGTCACTATTCGTAAATCGTTGTTGCCTGACGTTTGGGTTGCCACATCATCCCATATGGAGTTGAAGCTGAAGTAGCAGCGGACATTTGTTGAACCATCGAGAACGTTTCCATTTTGATCGATGCTTAGACCGACTGGGTCTTTATTGACGCCAATGAAATCAACGTTCGTAATTGCGTTGATGCCGTTTGGTTGGCTTAAACCGGTGTTACCTTTGCCGTTTTGTCCTTGGGCACAAAGGTAAACGAGCTGGGCCTTTCCTTCTGGAGAGGAAACAATGTACTCACCCTGTTTTAAGTAGAAGGTGTGCGCATATAAACGATTTTCTTGTGGATTCTCAGCTTCAACGGCTTCCATAGGTGTGTCGCCGCCAACATAGTTGTAGTTGTAGTAATGGAAGTTCGCCCTGTTAAGCGTTTCGGTAGCGGGATAATATGGGCAATACATCGCATAGTCAGGCTTCGATGTGATGTTGTTTCCGTTATATAGATCAGGACGTTTTGTGTTGTAGATGCCAACATAGCTATCCGTTTCAGCGGTAGAAGCGGCAAAGATCGTGACGTTTGCGCCTCCGCTGTTTTTGATGGAGAAAACAACGCTCTTTGTTGGATTCTGATAATCGTAATCGACGTTGATTTGCGCGCCCTCAGCTGGAGCGGTGCCAAAAGTAATCACATTATTCTCATAAGTGAAATTGTTATTTGGCTCTTCATCGATGGTGATAGTCGGAGTGCTTGTTGGGATGTGTTTGAGATCGAATTCTTTGTCTTTTCCAGTACCAACGAACTTTTCGTTGTATTCTCCCGGCAAAGAAGTGAATTGCTTTGATGGTTCTTCGCCGACCTCTAAAACAGAATCGAATTTGGTAATCGCGCTTTCAACGCCCGTGTCAGGATTGATGTCTCTGACAAAAACACCGAAAGCAGGGGTGTCCCAAGCCGGAGGTTCACCTGATGAATTAACAAGCTTGTAGGTGAAATAACTCTTCAAGAATTCACTCTGAGTATTGGAGAAATAGTTCTTCGTAGTGCTGTTTGGCAAAAGCTGGCAGTGGATGTTGTAGTTGAAGTATCGCTCGAAATAAGGATTCCAGGTCTTGGAAGTAATGGTGCTTGGGAAAGAATAAGGCTGATTAATGTGATACTTTGAGCCCGATATATCATTCCAGACATTGTTTTTATTGTTAGCATCAGTATCCCTAATGTCTTCATAATCGAAAACGCCGTCTCCGTCTGGATCTGCATTCCATTCTGCGGTGGTGTAATAGAAATCGGTGTATGTTTTAGAGGTGTCTCTCTTGATGACATAATCACCTAACTCATTCATAGCGAAAGTGCTATTGTCGTCAGATTTAGTCGCAGTTGTGACAAGAGAGAAAACGCCCATGCCTTTTCTCTTATCGGTTTCGGTGTCTTCAATAATCTGTTGGCCGGTGAAGTCCAGTGAATTCTCGTAGCCCGTTGCGTAGTAAAGATTGTCCCCGCTTAAGTGGTTGTTACGTAGATAAGCTTTATATTTCTCAGCGCTGTTGCTCTTGTAGGAGACAGTGACGACCGTGCCTTCGCTAAGGGTGTCTCCGGATATCGTTATGATTTGACCGTCACGGGTGTATGCGAGATTGCTATTGCCGTTTTTAACAGATTTGACCGAGGTTGCCTCATAGGCGAGATGGAATTCATTGCTTAATCCAGTAGCTACGAACCTTTCTTCGTGGTCGCCTGGGTTGTATGAATAGTAGACCTTGTTTCCCGAAGCGATTTGGGTGTGGGTTCCTCCGGCGATATCCTCATACATCTTCGAGAAGTTCAAAACACCTGTGTCTTTGTCGCCCTCATAGTTCTTTTGTGGGGAAATCGAAGAATCTACTGAAGCGCCTAATTCGCCGAATAATCCAGTTTCGCTTTCCTGGACGAGTGAGGTGACTCCGCTCCTTTGATTGTTCAAAGAAATGGTTCCGCCATAGACGAAGCAGCTGCTAAACGACCCTTCAGCGTGTCCGCAAAGAAGGCCGATATTGGCGCCATGCCTGTACTGGGTCAAGCCGTTTGTCTCACCGTCGAATTGGTCTTTGATGACTTGATACGAGAAAGAAACGGCGTCGTTTTGCCCGATATGTTTAATAAGAACGATCAAATAACTCGCTATGGTTTTTGAATAGTGGATGCCGGTATTTGTGATCGATGAAGCAACAAGAGAAAGCCTTACGTGGAATGTTCCGCCATCTGGGCAGTTGGCGAACGCTTGGTAATCTGCGTTGTATTTTGGATCGCCTTTAGTGACCATTTCCTTGTGGAAGACGAGGTTTTCAAATGTGCCGCTGTTTCCTTGTGGGAGGGTCACCAAAGGAGACGACAAGCGATATTCGCAAGTGATGCTAGACATGCTTTGCGGAAGATTTGGAAGGGTAGCGGTGATGTTCACCATAGGGTTGCTATTATCGAAAGGAACTTCAACGTTATCAAAAGAAGAGGTGAGCGTAAGAGGCTCGCTTCCGCTAGTATGTGCGCTCTGACCGCTATTCCAAGTGACTGTTCCTCCGTATAAGCTTGGGTTAGCAAATATAGGAGCGATTTCGGTATTTGTCTCATATCCATCATCGGTAACAGTAGGATTGATGAGATAGACATCATGGACGATAGATCCAGGGGCTGTGTAGCCGAAAACACCAACGTCCTCTGGTTTTGAAGAAATTCTCAAGTTTTTGATTGCTAGTCCTTGGCCATCGAAATCTCCGTAGAATGGAGCGCACTCATCGCCAATCGAAGCAATTGAATCAGTCAACGAGTAGATTGAATTCATATCGAGGGTGTGGTCTTGTACAAGATCGCTCGATGAGTTGTCTTTATAGAATGTCAGGTTTGTATCTTGGCCCTGTCCAAAAATGTCATCAGGATGATTCGGGTCATAACCCAAAACGAAATGGGTTTTAGTGGAGAAAACACCGAGATTCTGAAGACGAGAAAGGTTGTAGAAGTGGATTGGTCTCGAGATGACGAATGGATCCAAATCTGTTCCTGAGCCTTTTTGGAAGTAGGAACGGAGAGCAACTTCACCGCCGGTCGGTTCAAGATTTTTCGTTTTGTTGAAAACGGCAGCGGTAACGTATGCGCTAAAACCGATGGTGACCGCGACTAAAGAAGCCATGGTCATGGCGCCGATCGTCCATATTCTTTGAACACGTGCCCTACCCATTATTTGGCCCCCTGCTTGACGCCAAAGATAAGGCGGAAGTCTTTGTCGAGATTGTACGTATTTCCAAGATTTAATGGAGCAAAGAAGTTGAAAATGGTGTCAGAAGAAACGAGATCGTAATCGTATTCGATGTTCAGGTAGAACTTGAAGGTGGTTGTGGTTTCTTCGGTTGGCCTATTCGGCACGAGGTTTCTATCCTCCATAACCATCCTGTTTTCCTTGTATGGGAAGGTGTCATGGGTCTTTGAGTATGAATAAGTGATTTTGACCTCGGAATCGGCAGCAGGAATGGAGTTAAGGGTGATATTCTGGCCGGTATAAGTGTATTCAGCGTCTGCGTTACCAACTTTTACCGAAGTAATTGATTGAGGGAATGAGGAAGTTGTGAATACCTTATT
>JAFXLR010000091.1 GCA_017531065.1 Bacilli bacterium | reverse complement strand
TGAGAACGCCCTCAAGATGACCCTCAATACGAATAAGCTCGCAAGTGATGGAAGACTCACCTCAAACAGGAAGAAACTCACTAGCACCGCTAACTTAACTAAAGCGGACTTCACATTCACGAATAAAGACGCCCTATATTGCTCGAAGACCGATAACCCATGGTTCCTTGTCTTTAGTAATGAGAGCTGGCTCTGGAACAAACTCTATGCCCGTTATCAAAAAGCAAGCGAAGCGGGTCTCTTCTCCTCTCTCTTAACGATGATCGACACCTATACCACCCAGTATGAGGATGAGTTCAATGAGAACTTCGTCAAATGGAGCGGTTCCTTGGGAATCACCCTTTCTGGATATCAGCCAGACCTCGTCAAAATGTTCGTTAACCAAAAACAAGCCGCCCAATATCTTAGGATCTGGCTTGAAGCGAGAATCGAAGGGCTTGGTACTGCCTTGCAGAGAAAAGCCACTCCTGCTAACTAATTTCCTTCTTTTAAGTCTTTGATAGCGAGATAGACCAGTTCTTTTATTTCGTCTGGGTCTTCGCTATCGATTAATAACATCGGCTTTGCGGATGGATATGGAATCTGGTCTTTTAGACCATACTTTCCCAAAGACTTCGTTTTCTTGATGAGGAAGTTATTGTCATAGACCCCACCGAAAAGAGTGCCGTCTTTATAGAGCATGAATTCGCCCATCATCTTTCGATAGGTGATTCCGTCCACTTCTCTTAATAGTTCGAGGACGTATTCAAGGTAATCGTTTGAGCTTGGCATGAGTCAATTATGCCAAAAAAGAAAAAACTTTGACACTCACGTATCAAAGCCTGAACTCCTTAATGGTGCCCCGCCGCAGAGTCGAACTACGAATTGATCCTTACCATGGATCTGTTATGCCGTTTAACTAGCGGGGCAGCGAGTAGAATTATAGTTTCTAAAGAAAGAGTGCGCAAGAGCAAATAATCAATTCGTTTCCTTGCCCATCAAATCATAGACCAGCGCATTGTCGATTAAGACTTTTACGATATCGCCTTCTTGGTGCTTTTTGTCGCTCAAAAAGTAGATATTTCCATCAATATCATCTGGGGCGTTCCAATAGGAACGGAGAGTGTACATATCTCTTTTCTTGTCGTAGCCGGTGACGATTCCTTCCATCACTTCCCCTATTCTCTCTTTGTTTTGGCGGTAAGAGATCGTCTTCGCAAGGGACATGATCTCATCTTTTCTCTTGAGAGCGGTCGCGTGTCTTACCTGATGAGGCATGTTATAGGCGGCTGTTCCTTCTTCGCGAGAGAAAGTGAAGACACCAAGATGGTCGAAAGGTATCTCCTTAAGGAAACGGACGGTTTCATCGTGTTCCGTCTTCGTTTCGCCAGGGAAGCCAGAGATGAGGGTCGTCCTAAGGACGGCTTTTGGCATCATGGCCTTGATCTTACGGAAAAGGACCTTCATTTCCTCAACCGTGCCGTGTCTATTCATAAGACGGAGCATCTTGTTGCTCGCGGTCTGGATCGGGACGTCGAAATATGGGTCGATGGATTTGGAGTTCTTGATGAAGTTGAGCTCTTCGTCAGTGACCTCTTCAGGGTACATATAAAGGACTTTGATGCTATAGAAGCCCATATTGTCGAGAGCGGACATGAGTTTGACCATGTCTGGGCCGTCTTTGATGTCGCAGCCATAATGCATCGGGTCTTGGGAGACGAGAGCGATTTCCTTCACCCCTTTGCTCCTAAGGATAAGAGCCTCTCCCACGATCTCTTCGAGAGGACGGGAATGCATCCTTCCCCTGATGTAGGGAATCGCGCAGAATGAGCAGAAATTGTCGCAGCCATCGGAAATCCTTAGATATGCGAAATATGGGGCGGTCGAGATCATCCTTCTCATTGGGTTAAGCTGGATGATGCCTTTCTCCCCTAAGAGTTCGGAGACAAGGAGGTTCATCTTCGGATAGTCGCGAAGAGGGACCCAAAGGTCAACTTCAGGAATGGCTTTCTTTAGCTCTTCGAGGTTACGTTCGACGAAGCAACCTGTGACGATGAGTTTGGCTTGCTTATAGGAGGCCATCTCAAGTATGGTGTCGATGGCTTCTTTCTTGGCTGGCTCGATGAATCCGCAGGTATTGACGATGATGACGTCGGCTTCCTTCGGGTTTGGGGTAATCTCAAAACGGTCTCCTGGGAAGGAGGCAAGCATCATCTCACTGTCCACTAGGTTCTTAGCGCAGCCTAGGGAAACCATTCCGATTTTCTTCATTTCTAGTTAAGGGCCTTTTTGAGGAAAGCGTCATAAGCCTCTTGGCCTTTTTCGTCGTCTTTGAAGACAGCGACGTTCCTCAAGATGTTCTTGCAGACTTGGCCGATATAGGAACCCGCATCTAAAGATGGGTTCGCTTTCAAGGCGCTAATCATATCCTCAAAGAGAGACATGTCTGGGTATTTCTTGAGGTATTCTTCTTTGCTCAAATTGACCGATTCCTCAACCTCTTTTATCTGTCTTTCTAGACGTGCTGGGAGAACGAATTCACCAGCGCATTCGATAAGGCCGATGCCCTCTTTCTTGATGGCGTGGTATTCAGGATGAGCGTGGAAAACGCCATCTGGATACTGCTCGCTTGTGATATTGCAACGGAGAACGAGGATGAGCTGATATTCTTCGCTTGGTTTTAAAGCGTAAGAGGTAACAGTGTTATGTCTATTCCCATCCGTCTCATGGAGGATGCCAAGCTCTTCGTTATCGTATTCTCTCCAGGCGTTAAGGATCTTCTCACCGAGGTCCATGATCTCTTCTTTGTCTTTGCCTGTGATACGGATTGTGTTCGTAAAAGAGTCCACTTTTGCGACTTTCGTGCCGGATTTGCTGGTGAAAATGACTTCTTTATCTTTGGAAGCGAATAATGGGAGGACTGGGGAACCGCCTTGGAAATGTTCATGGTTGAGGATTGATCCACCGACGATCGGGAGGTCGCTATTGCTGCCCATGAAGAAGCTAGGGAATTGTTCGACGAAGGAAAGGAGCCTATCGAAGGTCTTTCTTTCGACTTTCATTGGGACATGGTCTTCTTTGAAGCAGATGCAATGGTTACGGAAATAGCCGTATGGGGAATACTGGAGGTACCATCTCTCCCCTGCAAGGGTGAGAGGAACGAACCTAATGGTCATTCTGGCTGCGTGTTTGTCATCGCCATAATAGCCGAGGTTCTCAACGCAAAGGGCGCACTTTGGATAGTTGGTCGATTTGGTGGTTAAGAGTTTGGCAATGTCTTTGTTATTCTTCTCTGGCTTAGAGAGGTTGATCGAAAGGGTGATGTTTGGACCATCTTCGAAGGTGGCGGTCCATTCTTTGTTGCGTTCGACCTTGGTCTTCTGGAAGTAGTAATTGCTGGTGCCAAGGGCTTTTAAGAACTGAAGAGCGGTCGCTGGATCGCTCGCTTTGAATTCCTCGAAAGCGCCGTCAACAAGGCTTGGGAGAGGGGAAACGATGCCGAAAGCGAAGTCGGCTTTCCTTTCCGCTTCTTTCTCATCATCGCCATGGAGAAGACAATACTCGACGATCTCGGAAACGATCTCGTCAGGGACTTCCATGGTCTCAATTCTTTTCTTGTCTATCTCCCCTTCGAAAGGCTCATTGGCTCCGAAGAAATGGAGAAGGATGTTCGTAAAATAAATCTCATCGCTATCTAAAAGATAGAGATGCTTCTTAGCATAATAAATAAGTTCAGCGATTACCTTGCTAATCATGATGGAGACTCCTTTAAGAAAGCAGTTACTTGGTTTTGAAGACGTAGGTGATCATGTTGACCTGGACTCTCCCCTTCTTTTGGAAGGCGCCAGGCTTAATGACATCTAGGTCATCGAAGCGGGGTTCTAAGGCTAAGCCTGAGTATTTCTCCTCTTCGTTCCCGTTGGTGAGCATTCCACCCCCTGGGAAGTTATCAGCATAACATGTTATGGCCGGAAAAGTTGTAAAGATTTGCAAAGATGCGACCGGACTCTCCAAAGTGAGGAGAGGTTTTTCCATGAGGGATTTGTCTTTGCGGT
>JAFXLR010000090.1 GCA_017531065.1 Bacilli bacterium | reverse complement strand
GGGCAATGAGGGCGGCGATATTGACGGCAAAACCATTGATGAGGGAAAGGATAAGGGTTCCTTTTTCTCTGATTAATGGAGCGCCCCCACCATAAGCGATCTCAAAAGCATCAGCTGAGTTAACAGGCACAAGAAGGCCAATGATGACAGCGACAATGACTCCGACAGCTATTGCAGCAGTCGTAAGCAACGCCTCGAATTTGATGTTTCTTTTCGCAGCAGGAACCTCATTTAGCTGGGTTTTGCTGGCGATTTCTTCTTTTTTCTCTTCGTTTTCCATGATTTTTTAAGTCTTTCCTCTTGTTAGGAGCATGACTATTCTAAACCAATTGATTAAGAAACCCTATGAAATCATTGCTTGCCTTTCAAAGAAAGGTTAATGCTACAATATTTAAGTTAAACGAGAATTTCGTTTAAAGGACATTATGGACACAGTAAAAGAACATTTCACAAAGTTTGACGAAATGCTTTGTGGCTTCTTCAAAAAGAAGTGGGCACCTTTCGTTATTTGGCCTGTCGCCATCTTGCTGATCTATGCGGTTTATTTTCTCTTCATTTATCAGCAAAAGATGTACGGCAACATCGCTTTCAATAGCGAGGTTTCCCGCGTAATCTTCGTCGTCTTCCTTGTCATCTATGAGGTCTTAATTGCTTTGTATTTTGGGCTGTCCACAACTTGCGGAAGACTAACAACCAGGAAAGCCGTTTTCCTCATCTTCATGTTTTCTGCTGGCTTAGTTCTTCCGTTCACCATGGCTAGAACCTATAACGATTCAGCCTACACCCACGATTATGGCGTTTTCGGAGAAGGCGGACACTGGGCCATCATCTATGACATCTACAAAACCGGCAAGATTCCTGGCGTCGATCTGAATAACCAGTACTATCAGCCGAAGTTCTACCATGCATCAATTGCCTACTTCATGAGAATCAACTCCATTCTTTTGCCACATTTCGATGGATCCGATTCCGTTATTATGACTAAGAATAATTTGGGGGAAATTGTGCCTCTTTACGCCGAATTCAATTTATTCGATTACACCGCTTTCGAGACAGCGAGGATCTTCTTAACTTTCCAAGGCATCATCACCCTTTACTTCATCTACAAGACCATCGTTGAATTAGGTCTTAACAAGCGTATCTCCATCATTGGTTCCTTAATCGTCTTCTTCACCCCTGCTTTCTGGTTCATCAGCGCTTACAAGAACAACGACTCCTTAGCCCTCCTCTTCTCCTTTGCCGCTTTATATGCCGCCCTCCGTTACCACAAGACGCATTCATATGCCCCTCTTGTCGCCACAGCCATCTGCATTGGCTTAGGAATGGAAGCGAAGCTCTCAACCGCTGTCGTTGCCTTCCCAATCGCTGCCATTTTCTTACTTGACCTCATTGCTTTGTTCAGAAAAGACGGCAAATGGGTCAAAGCCGATAACAAAGCCCTCATCAAATTCATCATTCAGATGGGTGTCTTTGCCGTTATCGTCTTCCCTCTTGGCCTCTTCTTCGAAATCTTCGCAAAAATGAAATATGACAGGCCAATCGCCTATGTTTGGGACCTTGGAACTGGTAACTACATGTATATCAAACCGGAATATTACCCAGCTTGGGCAAGACTCTTCATTTTCCCTTCGCCAGACCTCTTCTTCAACATAACGAACGTTCGTTCCATGTGGCCAAATAGCACTAACCCTAGTGATTATGTTTGGGGAACGATCGACTTCAACTGTTGGACCGCTTTCTTAAAGACCGGCTTATTCTCTGAATCCGACATCGCCTGGACAGTCAATTCCACAGGCGACTTCAAGAGCGTCTTCTGGATTCTCGTTTCCTTTGCCTATGCCCTATCGATTATGATTGGCATCGCCTTCATCATCGGCGGCATCTATTTCGTCATCAAGAAGATCAAATCCTTGGCCAAAGGTGAAAAGCAGAAAGACGATTTGACTTTCTATTTCCTTTTCGTCACTTTCGTTAGCGGAGCCATTTCCTACATGCTCTTCTGCTTGCGTTACCCTGTCGGATGCACGATGAACGCCAGATACGCAATGCTTCTATATCTCCCAATCGGACTTGTTGTGGCCGCTTTGATCGATCACTTACTAAAGAAGGTTGAGACAAAGAAAAAAGAAGCTAGCGTCGCCACTGGCTTCTGGGCAAAGAAATAATTATCTTATCTGCCAGCCATCGAATGGGTTCATGCCAAAGTTGATGGCAAGGAAAGCACCTAAGAAGACAAGCACTAGAGACACGATAAGAAGAGGTGTCCTGGTGCTTTTTTCTTTTTCTAGCGTGGAGAAAGAAGAATAGAAGACCGACATCGCCCAAATTCCGACAATAGGCCAGAAGTATAAGATGTAGCGCATGCAAACGCCACCAAGGGAATACATGAGCCAAGTAAGGATAAAGAGAAGGAACGGAGGAAGGATGAGATAGAGCCACTCATCATATTTCTTGTTGGCAATTAGCCCTACCGGAAGAAGAAGAGCGAGATAGATGGTTGGGTTAGCAAGAACGCCAACGGAATCGGTGATATAGACATGGGTTTCATGAGCCAATCTCACATTCTGAGTTGTGAAGAATGGGAACTTATCAAAGGCAAAAAACCCTGCAAATCCCGCTTGTTGTATGTTTTCGGAGAAGACTGGTTGCTGCCAGAAATAATGGTAGAAGGCATTGAAGAAACCTTCGCCGGTGACCTTGTTCGTCCTTGGGTCATTGATGGTGAGCTGGTAGTTCGATCCGAATTCGGTGAAGCTGCCAAAACGGAGATAGTTGTATCCTGCTAAGGCAATGCCTCCAACAAGAAGAACAGCGCCGAAAGAGATGAGAGGGAAAAGATCTTTCTTCTCCCCTTTCGTTAGTTTCGTCCTTCCTTCGAGGATGTATCTCACGAGGAATGGAACGACAAGAAGAGCAAGGATGCCAACCTCTGGCCTTGAGCCCATGATGAGGACATAGAATAAAGCGGATAACCCCCAGTAGAGATGCTGTTTGAGTTTCTCATGCTTAAGTCCTTCGAAGAAGTAAGCAAGGAAGAGCGCCATTCCCACTGCCGCATAGGCAAATGGGATACGGTACTTCCAATCCGTCCATCTGAAGTTGAGGAAGTTATATCCAAGGGTTGAGACAAAGATGAGGAAGCTGAAGACATAGAAGAACCAGCTTGGGAGATTTGCAGCATATTTCTCTTTGAGAAGGAGCGACAACCTGAAGATGCCATAGGCATAGAGGATGCTTGCTAGTGCAAGTGAGAAAAGGCCATTTGGAACAAGTGTGAACCCTGAAAGGATATAGACAGGAAACATTACGAAGAAGATTGGTGCGACGCCATAGTAGGAATAGTAATTCCCGTTGTAATAGACGGTGTCCCATAAATATGGGATTCCAATTCTTTCACTTGGATTATATGGGTTAGAGAGAGTCGCTAAACGAGGATCAGGTTCAGTCATCAGATGAAGATGTCCATGCATGAAAGCATCGAACTGATTGTAATAGAGATATGGGTTGTCATTGAGGTATTTGAGATCATCCGCGAACGGATAGGCGTCAAAGAAGTTCTCTGGATGCGCCGCAGTGCAGAAAAGAAAGATGATGAAGAAAGAGACAAAGGCCACCCTGATAATCGAGAGATCTTTGTTTTCCATATAGGATTTGCTGAAGCTTCCGACCAAATAGGCAAGGAGAACGAAGGCCCCTAACCTCATTCCGGAAAGAAGATAGATAGACCAACTCTGGAAGAGAGTTATTTCGAAGACGAAACCAAGGAGAGCGATCGCGGCTTTGGCAATAGATGCAACGGATTCTCTTCCTATTTTCTTCCAATTGAGCTTGATGAGAGGAGTCATCTCTCTAGCTAGAAGTGAGATAAAAATATCACCGACAAGGATATTTGCCGGCATCACTTCGCTTGAACCAAGGCCAATTAGACCGGCGATGAGCGAAAGGAGAACGCCCGCCCCAAGATTGATGAGTTCTTCTTGAACAAGTGGATTCTTAAAAGAAAACTTCTCTTCTTTCCTTTTGAGGAAT
>JAFXLR010000089.1 GCA_017531065.1 Bacilli bacterium | reverse complement strand
GAAGGAAGAGATGGACGCCCTCTTCGCCCAAGAGAAAGCGGTCTTAGAAGGCTGCTCCAAGTTCGTCGCTGAGAAGGGAATTCTCATCTACTGCGTTTACACAATCAGCAAGAAGGAAGGCAACAAGACCATCAACGACTTCTTAGCCAACCATAAAGAATTCCATCTCATCAAAGAAGTCCAGAACATGCCTTTCGAAGAAAAGGCGACTGCTCTTTACTACGCTGTCCTTGGAAAGGACACCCTTGCCGCTAAAGCGGAGACACCAGTCGGTGACATCGCTTCCTTAGCCGATGCCCCAACCAATTTGCTCACTGCCTCGCCAAAAGAATAAAATGCCGAAAAAGAACCTCTTTGGATATACGCTCAAAGCCCTTGAGGAGGAGATGTTAGCGAGAGGCGAGAAGAAATATCGCGCCACTCAGCTTTACCAATGGATCTACGTCAAAAAAGTGACGGATTTCGATTCCATGACGGATATCTCCAAATCTTTTCGTGATGTCCTGAAAGAGGAATATACGTTAGATTTGCCAAGGATTTTCACAAAACAAGTGGCAACTGATGGCACAATCAAACTCCTCGTCGAAATGGAAGACGGAGCGAAAGTCGAATGCGTGCTTATGCGCTATGACTATGGCAACGCCATCTGCGTCTCTTCCCAAATCGGCTGCTCAATGGGCTGCGCTTTCTGCGCCTCAGGCTTACTCAAGAGAGAAAGGAATCTCTCGGCTGCTGAGATGACTGGACAAGTCATGGTCATGAACAAAATCCTTTACGAAGAAGGGGAGAACGTCTCCCACATCGTCGTCATGGGAACCGGTGAGCCATTTGACAACTATGATAACGTCTCTAGCTTCATCCACATCATGAACGAAGCAAAAGGACTTGCAATCGGCGCTAGACACATCACCGTCAGCACCTGTGGCCTTGTTCCAGGGATCAAACGCTATGGAGATGAAGGCATTCAGGTTAACCTTGCTATCTCGCTCCACGCGCCAAACGACAAAATCAGAAACGAGCTCATGCCTGTTTCAAAAGCCTATAACATGGATGTCCTTCTTGATGCCGTTAAGGAATACATCGAGAAGAGCGGACGCCGCGTCACCTTCGAATATATTCTCATCAAAGGTGTCAACGACACCATCGAATGTGCGAAGGAACTTTCGGAAAGACTCCGTGGCATCCTTTGTTACGTTAACCTCATCCCTCTTAACCCCGTCAAAGAAAAACCATTCGAGAGATCGCTTGATAAAGATACGAAAGCCTTCTCCCTTTACCTCAACAACCATGGCATCAATTGCACCATCCGGAAGGAGTGGGGTACAGGCATCGATGCCGCTTGTGGCCAACTTCGCGCCAAATACGTGATGAAGGGTAGGAACTAAGATGAGACACGGTTCGTACGCTTTCAAAACGGATATCGGGATGGTCAGAACCCATAACGATGACAAAGCCCAGGTCGCGATGAACGTCAATGGCGAGGTCTTCCTCGTCGTCTGCGATGGCATGGGAGGCGCCAACAAAGGCGACCTTGCTTCGCAACTTGCCATCGAAGTCATGGTGGATGCCTTCCGCCATAAGAGAAAACACCATTTCGCCTCCACAAATAGAAGTTGGTTCACTAAAGCCGCCAAAAAGGCCAACGCGGCCATCTATGAATACGCCGAGAACAACCCTGATGCCAAAGGCATGGGAACCACCCTCGTGTGCGCTCTCATCTCCGACAACAGACTCTATACCTGCTGCATCGGTGACAGCCGTTGCTACATGCTCATCAAGAAGAACAAGCTGAAGCAACTCACCGAAGACCAGACCTACGTGAACTTCTTGCTCTCAACCGGCAAGATCAGCGAAGAAGAAGCCTTGTCGCATCCTGACAGGCACGTCCTCATGAATGCCTTAGGCATCTTCCCTTCGCTTAGCCTTGCCTTCAATGAATTCGATTATCAAGGTGAGAGCATCCTTTGCTGCTCGGATGGGCTCTATAACCAAGTGCCTCTTGATGAGATAGCGAATATTCTGAGCACCGATGAAAGATGCGATCAGAAAGCCGACTCGCTTATAGCGGTCGCAAATGCAAATGGGGGAAGCGACAACATCGCCATCGCCCTTTGGGAGTGTATTAGCAATGATTGAGATTGGTGAGAAGATAGATAATCGTTACCGCGTGACGGGAAGGATTGCCCATGGTGGCATGGCCGACGTCTACGAGGCTTTCGACGTTGTTCTTCATAAGACCGTTGCCCTCAAGATCATGCGCGAAGACATGATGGACAACCCTAAGAACGTCGAGCGTTTTGAGCGTGAATGCATCGCTAGCGCATCACTCAATAACCCAAACATCGTCAAAGTCTTCGGTCATGGCACCGTTGATGGAAGACCATATATGGCCAACGAATACGTCGATGGAAGAACCCTTCGCGACAAACTCAATCTCGTCAGCGGCCATAACCTTTCGCCACAAGAAGCCTGCCAAGTCATGCTTCAGCTCACCGAAGGCGTCAGCTACATCCATGAGCATGGACTCCTTCATAGAGACTTAAAACCAGACAACCTTTTCTACCTTCCTGACGGAAGCGTCAAAATCACCGACTTTGGAATCTCGAGCAAAATAGGGGAGAAGACCTCAGGCGATGCCATCACCGGCACTGTCTATTACTGCGCCCCAGAGATTCTCATGGGTGAGCCTGCCAATGTCGCAAGCGACATCTACTCAATGGGCATCATCTTCTTCGAGATTTTGACCGGCACCATCCCATTTGATGGAGCCACCCCAGAAGACGTCGCCATAGCTCAGATCAAAAAGCACTTCCCAGAGCCAAGCAAGTACCTTGCCTCCATCCCGAAGTCGCTCGATAAAATCATCGTCAAAGCCTGCCGCAAGAGACCAGAGGAAAGGTATGCCAACGCATTCTTAATGCGTGAGGACATCCTCAAAGCTTTCGCGGATAAGGACAATTTCAAGGAGAAGAAGGGGCTTCTAGCAAGACTCTTCGGTTTTAAGTAATATGGCACTCGTGATCAAAACCCCATGCCTTTCCCCATCGCTACTCGCCTGCACGCCTTTCCACATCAGGGAAGGTATGGCTGGAGCGGAATCGATTGGGGCGCCTCTCATCCACATCGATGTCATGGATGGGAAGTTCGTCAAGAATGAGTCTTTCGGCGTTGATTTTGTCAAAGATGTCCACAATAAGCATAATATGCTTAATGACACCCATATCATGATCGAGAAACCTTGGGAAATGGTCGATGATTTCATCAAAGCTGGCTCAAACATCATCACCTTCCATCTTGAGGCTTGCCCAAGCGAGAAAGACGTTAGGGAAACCATCAAGAAAATCCATGATGGTGGTGCGTATGCTGGCATCGCAATCAAACCACATACTTCAACGAACGCTCTTCTCCCATACGTCAACGATGTCGACCTCATCCTCGTCATGTGCGTCGAGCCAGGTTGGGGCGGACAGAAATTCCTTCCTGAGACCTATGAAAGGATCTCCGATGTCAAATCGATGATTAGATCCCATGGTTCAAAAGCCCTTCTCCAAGTCGATGGCGGAATCAATGACATAACTGGCCCTTCTTCCATCAAAGCGGGCGCCGATATCCTTGTCACCGGAACTTATCTCTTTGGCGATGAAACCCCTGAGATCAGGGCCGCTAAAATCCTTAATAAATGATTAATGTCGAATTGTCTCTCATAGCAATCGTCCTTCCGGTCATTATCTTTTTGTTGTATCTCATCCTTGCTTCTTCGAACTTTGTGGTCACCCATAAGAAGAAGTTCAGTTTTCTGACTGATTTCCCATACGAGACCTTTGAGAAGAAAAGAAACCACCTCGGTGGTTTTAGCGTCCTCATCGCTTTCCTTGTCTCTGAGGTTCTTGTGAGCGCATCGATGTTCGTCAATTTCTATGACGCATCGCCAGACCTCATTGGTTTACTTATCCTTTCGGCTTTGCTCACTGTCGTGATGATCTTCTTAGTCATCAGGATTCATACATTAAGCGCTGGAAGAGAGAAGATTCATCTTACCCGTTTCTATTTGATGGGCTTAGGCTTGGTTCTTCTTTCTAGCGTGAACGGCATCATCTTCCTTAATTTAAGTAAGGGGAGAGAAAGCGAGACAGCAGTCTTAGTTCTTTCCATCATCCAATTCGTCTTAGCTCTTTCCGTGGTCTTCATCCTTATTAACCCCCGCTTAAAGGACTGGGCCCATTTAGAGAAAGTGGTGGATGAAGATGGAGGCACAAGCTTAAAAAGACCAAAGCCATTCGTCCTTGCCTTCAGCGAGTGGATTATCATCTTCCTCCTCGTCGTTTCTTGGCTCTTATCCGCCATCAGCAATTACCTGATAGTTAAGTAAGAAAACAACAAAAAAAGGCCCGTTTTGCAGGGCCTTTTTCAATAATCAATAAACGGTAAAAACTATTCAGCCTTTTCGTCTTTGGCTTTGATCGACTTGTTGAGAGTGCGATAAGCGCGAGCGGACATCTTGACTTCGACCATCTTGCCATTGATGTTGACTTTGTAGGTCTGGATATTGACATTCCAACGACGACGGGTCGCTCTGACGGAATGGGATCTGTTGTTGCCGCTCATTGGGCCTTTACCGGAAATTGGGCATTTTCTTGACATAGTTTTCACCTCTGCTGCGAGAAATCGCGGATTAAAATATACCACCTATACTAACGTATGGCAAACTTTTTCTCCTTTTCAGAAATTTTCATGTATTTCACCCTCATGGAGCCGACAATATATGTTAATATATTCGTAACAACAACATGTTCGGAGGGAACATATGAGCACCAAACTAGCCGCGATGATTCTCGCTGGTGGCAAAGGTACCCGTCTTCAGGCGTTGACCAAGAAGGTGGCGAAACCGGCCGTCAGTTATGGCGGTAAGTACAGAATCATCGATTTTCCGCTTTCAAATTGCGCGCATACCGGCATCAATGCCGTCAGCGTCTTGACTCAGTATGAGTCGAGTGAACTTAACACCTACGTCGGAAACGGCGAGAAGTGGGGCCTTAACGGAGTCAGAAGCGTCACGTCCGTCCTCACCCCAAAGCAGACCGAGGAAGGTTCAAGCTGGTACGCCGGCACCGCAGACGCCATCTACGAGAACCTCGATTGGCTTGAAAGAGTCAAACCTGAATACGTCCTTATCCTTTCTGGCGACCATATTTATAGTTGCACTTATAACGAGATGCTTAAGAAGCATATCGACAAAGGCGCGGATTGCACGATCAGCGTCTATCCTGTCCCAATGGAAGAGGCTTCCCGCTTTGGCATTCTCGTGACCGACAAAGAAGACAACATCGTCCAGTTCGTCGAGAAGCCAAAGAAACCAGTGAGCAACCTCGCCTCAATGGGCATCTATATCTTCACCTACAGCGTCCTCCGCGATTACCTCATCAAGGACCACGCCCTCGAAGATAGCGACCACGACTTCGGAAAGAACATCATCCCAACGATGCTCAAGAATAAGAAGAAGCTCGTCGCCTATACATATAACGGATACTGGAAAGACGTCGGAACCATCGCCTCCCTCCATCAGGCGAACATGGACCTTCTTCTTTCGGGAGACCCAGAGATCAACATCTACACCGTCCAAGGTAAGAATAAGATTCTTAGCGAAGATATCCACGGCACCCCTCAATTCATCGGCAAGACCGCCAAAGTCAAAGATTCCCTCATCAACCAAGGCTCAATCATCCTTGGCGAAGTCGATCATAGCGTCATCTCGGGTGACGTCGTCATCGAAGAAGGCGCGAAAGTCACCAATTCCGTCGTCATG
>JAFXLR010000088.1 GCA_017531065.1 Bacilli bacterium | reverse complement strand
GACAACGGACCAGCCGGTAAGACCGCCAGAGACGTAATAAAAGGCCATCAAGATGCTAGCGACCACATTCTGGTTAGCGCTCACAAGAGCGGTTCCAACCATTTCGATGACGATCGAAAGGGAAACGAAGAAAGGAATCGCGAGGGATTTGATGTTTTTCCTAAAGGAATAAACGTTTATGAACATGAGGGTACTCAACACGATGATGACGAGTGAGAATACGCTCACGGAGTAATATGCTTGATAGTCCATAAGTTCTTGCTGTTGAAACTCATAAAGTTTAATGATTTGTTCTTTTTTTTACAATATCGTTTTACAAAAACAATTTTGGGTTTTGCTAAATAATTCCAAAAACACCCGTAAATCACACATAAAACATAGTTTTCGTAAACATTCGTTTTAGATGAAAAAATCTTTAATGTTCAAAGATTGACGAACTATATTTCGTGGTCCTATTGACTTTTTCTTTCCAAAATACTGAAATTAACTCATACCACCGCTAATCATAATAGAAAGGAACACTTTTATGCTTTTTGGCGACAACAGCGATGCGGCAAAAGAGGCCGTATCAAAAATCATTCCGCGTGATTTGGCTAACTTCAATTGGACGTTCATCGCCCTCCTTGCCGTGGTCTTTTACATCTACTGGACCGAGGTCAGGAACAAGAATTGGAAAGCCATCATCGCCGGATTCTCCCTTTATGGAGTCCACTGGCTCTATGAGATCGCTAACGCGGTCATCGCGAAAATCTTCGGATACCCTCTTTGGGCCGTCTCGAACGAAAGCACCTCATTCGTCCTCCTTATCGGCGTAAGCTGGGAGCTCTCAATGATGTTCTCAATCGCCGGCATCATCGCCTACAAGATGCTGCCAGAGGATCATTCGGTCCGTTATTTCTCTAGAGGCAAATTCAAAGGCATCCCATGCAAATTCATGACCATGCTATCGATGTCTCTCCTCTATGCCGTATTTGAGATTTTCCTTGCTGCCACCCCTGCCTTCATCTGGGTCTACCCATGGTGGGGTGCCATCCCGGTCTTCATCACCACTTATGTGCCGTTCTTCCTCGCCGCTGTCTACGTCCCAGACAAGAGCCCGAAATTCCAGAAGATCTTCCTCGCAAGCATTTGGGGAGCAGTCGCCCTTTGCCTCGCCATCCTCATCCCTTGCGGAGTCATCTAATAACAAAAAACAAAGGCCAGCCAACCGCTGGTCTTTTTTGTATCTCGTTTGCCCTTTTGCGGACAATGTGTGATTATTAAATCAAACAACGGAGAAACCAATATGAAAAAAGGATTCATTTTCGCTGCAAGCGCCTTACTCGCCTTAGGTTTGGCAAGCTGCAACACACCAGCTGAGAGCAGCCAGCCAGCTGAGACAAGCAGCAAGAGCACCGCTAAATCATCTAGCAAAGCCGCTGAGACAAGCACCGGTCCAAAGAAAGAACTCGAGGACATGAGCATTTCCTTAGGAAATGACAGCGGCAAAGCCTATATCACCGTCAGAGGCACTCAGTCCAACTACACCGCCGAGGAATTCAAATGGGCATGGGGCCTTCTCAATGAAGGAACAAGTTCCTTTGACTATGGCAAGAACCAACCAACAGATGCCGACTACCAGGCCTTGACCTTCAACGAGAACAACGAATTCACCGTCAGGCTTTGCTTAACCGATATCACGACCATCAAAGCCGGAGCCACCTACCGCATCTATGGCGGCGCTCCAGGAACCTATGGCGACATCGGATTCGAAAGCAACATGTTCGGCGCCAATGACGGAACGAGAAACTACTACCTCCGCGTTGATTTGAATAACTCCCTCACCTTCGATAACATTCAGCCACTTACCTTCTCTGAGGCTTCGATCGTTGAGGTCGCCGCTGCCGATCTCCCAACCGGCGTTACCGAAGCGGGCGCTTACCTCAAGTTCGGTGGCAACAACACCAACAACATCACCGTCGAGACGATCAATGCCTGGCATACCGCCGGCAACATCGCCGGTGACTTCCAGCGCGTCATCCCTGAGAACTCCTACTCCTTGCATGACCATGCCGATACCGAGAGATACTGGACGATCGAAGGCACCAAAGTCTACTTCTACCTCTATGTCGGATTCATCGGCGAAGGCGAAGGATGGATGCTCCACTTCGACCTTGTGAGCGGCAACAAGAACGCCGGATGCGGAACCAGCACCAAGTACAATGGTGAGACCGCTTATACGATTGGTGAGGCCACTTACAAGATCTATAGCGACTCCAGCAAGAGCGGAGAGGAAAACTACTGGGGATGCTTAGGCGTCTATAGAGAAGGAACTCCAGCAGCCTAGTGAAAAATTAAAAAAGAGGCCGGTTTTGAAGTGAACCCCAAAACGGACACACTTCAAAAAAAGACCTAAAGACAGGAATCAATTAAGGTTCCTGTTTTTTAGTCTTGTTGAGTTATAGAAGGCAATCCATTCCTCTACCAGTTGAATGTAATGCTCCAGAGATGCGATATTATTATTGTACAAAGTCTCCTTTTTAAGGATTCCGTGCCAACTCTCCATCGGAGAATCGTCTATAGGTGTACCCTTTCGGCTCATTGAAATAAGCACACCTTTGGAAGCACAGATGGCTTTGTATTCAAAGGATGTATATTGGAACCCTTGATCACTGTGAATGATGAGTCCGTGTACATCTTTTTCTTTTTCCAAAGCTTTGTTCAATGTGTCTATGACTATCTTTATGTTGTTTCTTTTCGATATTTGATACGCCACGACGTGACGGTCATACAGATCGATGATCGTCGATAGGTACGCTCTCTTGTTTCCGAATATCAGATAAGTGACATCCGTGCACCATATCCGGTTGAAACCTTTGGTTTTGAATTGTCTTTTGACTAGATTTGGTTGGACATTTTCTTCTATTTTCTTTGCCCCTATATTAGGAACCAATCTTCTAACATATTCTGGTTTGAGGTTATATTTCTTCATAATCCTCGCTACCTTCTTGTGATTAAAAATTACACCATATTTAATCTTGAGGCCTTCTTCAATCCTACGATACCCATACGTGCCTTTGCTTTCGTCGAAGATGTCTTTGATGAGCAGATACTCATGATAATCGGGATCTTCTGAGTCACGGTATTTGTAGTAAGTCCTGCGGGATACCGCCAAAGCCGCGCATAGGTTGGATAGTTTGTATTCGTTTATATGGATCGCTATGAACGTCACTTTTTCCCTCGTCGTGCTTGTAAGAAGGCCTGGTATTTTTTTAGGATCTCATACCTTTCTTTGTAGTCCTCTAACGTTAGATTTTTGGTTTTCTTCCTGCCGCTGTTGCCTTTCCAATGGTTGACGGTTACATCAACGCCTTTTCTTCTTTTTCTTACCCACGTCTCAATGGTTTTCCAAGAAACGCCATGTTTCTTTGCCAAAGTCCCATAACCATAGGTTCCATCAAAATATTCTTTGAGTATCTTCTCCTTGAATTCCGGGGAATACTTCTTAAATTTTTGGCCTTTGCTTGCCATATAAAAAACCTCCTAATGCAATTTTACACTAGGAGGTCTTTTCTTTTTCTTGTGAACTAAGAGGGGTTCAGTTCATTTTGCCGGCCTTTTTCTTTTTTTGGAGATTAGTCGATGTTATTGACGACGCCAGAGAAGACCACACTGCCGCAACGCGTTAAGATGAAGCCGAATTCTTTGTTGACCTCAAAGGTATCGAAAACCTCCTTGTAAGGATCATAGGCAGCGCCAGCGTATGCTAGGTATGTCACCGCCGCGCCTTCGATGCCTTTTTTGTTTACATCCAAGACGGCCAGATGTTTCGCATCGTCGCAATAAACTGGCATGTCGGTCAAGCCAGACATATCGCACGTGGCGGGGCTGAATAACGACTCAATGCCCAAATCGTATTGGAGAACATCTTTCAAATCGAAGTCGCCAGATACGTTGAATTCTGGGAAGACGCACTTGGTGTAATACTTCTCAAGCTTCTCGTCATCCTGAGTGATGATGTTTTTGCTATCGAGGACGTGATTCATGGTGTCCTTGTTAAAGACATCTTTGAGATTCTTGCCCCTATTTGGCTTAACGAAGTAAAGTTCGTAACCGCAAAGCTTGGCGAAGAAACAAGCATAGTCGTCTGTGACAATCGGTTTGCCTTTTGCATAGTGACCATCAAGCAACTG
>JAFXLR010000010.1 GCA_017531065.1 Bacilli bacterium | reverse complement strand
GCCCCCTCTTTTCACCTTAATCTTAACATGCCTAAAACGAGCCGGAGACGGCAAATGACGTTGTTCTTGACACTATGTGTCAATAGTTGTGTTTTAAACTAATGAATTCGTTATAAAATTTTTTTGAGTCCGGAAGAAAAAAGACAATGCCGAGGTCATCGGCACCGTCCGAAGGTAACTCTCTTGGAGGGAGAATGAGAGGCTCAGATTCCTGAATACAAAGCTAGGCTTTTATTATGCTTCTTCGGTGATTTGGGAAGCTTTTTTATTCTTCAAATAAACGATTAAGTACCAGATAAGGACGACAGTAAAGGAAACGGACTGGGCAATCGTGATTCTTATTGTCATGAGATGGTCCGCCTCTTCGCTCGAGACGACATGAAGGATATTGACGATGGTATTGTTGACGAAATGGTCACCCATGGCCATATAGAGGTTTCCGGTGAGTTTCCCGATCAAAGCGAACTTGAAGCCCACTAAAGCGGATGTGCCTATTAACATGGCCGTATTGGTGATGAAGCCTCCAAGGCTCATCTCACCATCGATATAGCTTCTTAATGGGGACATGATGTGCCAGACACCGAATAAGGCGGAAGCGATGATTCCTGCAATAACGAATTTGTAATGGTCTCCGAGCATCTTCTGGAATAAGCCTCTAAAGACCCCTTCTTCCATAAGGACGTTGATGACGTTGCCAATGATGCAGATAAGGAAGAAGACGAAGTCGGTTCTCTTTCCGAGGTTTCCATTTACCGAATAAGCGGAGACATATAGCTCTAAGGACTGGAACTCTCCGCTTCCTACGAGAATAAGGATCTCCACTCCATAGGCAATGACGAAGATGCCAAGGCCAAAGGCTAAGCCCTTAAGGATATCTAAGAAGGCTTTGCCTGTCTTGAAGCCGATGTCTTTGAATTTATATCCAAAGAGGAAGAGAGCCCCTACCATGATTCCGATTCCGATAAGCTTATGGATGAAAGCCTCTCCGAAGAAGGTCTGATCCGTTCTGATGATGAAGTACTCAAAGAAACGGAAAGCGAAGCAAAGGAAATAAATGGCAAAGACCGCGAGTATGGTCTTGGTTTTGGTGTTAAGCAGTTCGGTACGTTTCATAACTCGGCTATTATAAGCAAGAAGCCGAAGGATAAGCCAGCGATTTGATCGGATTTTTCCCTAATAATATGGGTAATGGTAAAAAAGGAAAGCATTATATGAAAATTTGCTTTTTATTGTCAAAAAGCAGGCAAATAAACACGGCAAAAACCGTATGAATTAACGCTTTATTTAGAAGTTACATCTTCCCAAGTTGATACGTCTGGGCAAGAGATTGGCAACTTATTCGTGTCGTATCTGAAATCATAGGCAAAGAATTTTGATTCAACGCCGAAAGGACTATAGGCTTCGCTAGGGAAAGAGAGAAGAATATGCGATTCCGTAAGAAGCCCGGTTTCTGAATCTGCAAAGCCGAAAACCATTAGAGAAAGATCGTTATTATAAGTGCCGATTTCGGTGCATCCATCAAAGTTGAAATAATCTTTATAATACTCATCCTCATATTTCACATTGGTGTATTTATAGCCACTGAATCTTGTCAGTTCGAAATAATCAGTCTCCCCGCCTTCACGAGAATTCGGCCTTAGATATGTGTCAATGTTCATGGCCATATCGAAATAGTGACGGAATGACTTGTATGTGCTCTCATACGCTTCTTTTCCGTGCATATAGGAAGTCTTCTCTTCCTTTTCCGAGGTGCCGTCTTTGTAATAGGTTCTTTTCGCGGAGATCATCTCACCGTTGTCGTCGATGAATGACCAGGTTTCGGAAAACGTTTCGTAAGGACTGCCGTAATCATTTTCTAGGTACCTTTTTTCAACGATATGACTGGTTGTCCCATTGATTTCTTCAGTGTAATCGACATAACCGCAGGTATCGCTCCAAACCACAGTGAGGTTATCGTGCTCAAAAGTCTTCGCGAATGTGTCTTTGAGGACAGCCTTCATCTCTTCAAATCCTTCCGCTTCGATTATTTCCATTTTCTTTTCGCAAGAAGTTAGAGAAAGAGCAAGAACGGAGAGAAGACTCACTAGCATCAATTTACCTTTTTTCATGATTGGCCCCTTAGATTCCGTTAAAGTTATAGAAAAAATGAGAAATTAAAGCAATACCTCTAGGAAGACAAATAGAAGGGTTTTGTTAGGGGTTTTAAAAAGCCTCCCATTGAAGAGAGGCTGTTACTCGTTGGTTGTTACAAAGATGCTTTGTTTTCCCAAGAAGAGATGTCTGGGAGCTCGATCTTCTCGTTCTCCCCATAAGACATCTTGAACGTAAAAACTTCATGTACCTCATCAAGTGGGCTATAAGCCTCACTAGGGAAAGTGAAATGGATGCAGGCGTTCTTAACTAATTCCGTTTCTGGATCGGTATCACCATGCAAAGAGAACTCGATATCTCCATTATCGGTATGCCAGGCTGCAAAGTCATACCAATCATCCATGTAGCTGAAATAATTGGAATGGTTATAAATCTCGCCTATATACACCATATCCGTGGAATAGTCCGTCTCCCCTCCTTCTTTCGAATTCGGTTTTAGATAAGAATCGAAATTCTCGGCAATGAAGAAATATTTGTAATAGGTCTCATATGTCGCACCGTAGGCTTCGGAACCAACCTTATAGGACGTTTCTTCCTTTGCTTCCAGGTTTTCATCGAAATGGGTCTTGGTCGCGGAGATCATTTCACCATTCTCATCGATGAAGGACCAGGTTTCTCTAAAAGTTATGTATTCGTCGGAATACCCTTTCTTTCTTTCCTCCAAAAGATATCCAGTGTTTCCTTTGATTCTCTCGGTGAACTTGCTTTTCGAACTATAGTTGGTCTCCCATCTAACGGTGATGTCATCTTGAACAAAGGTCTTGCTGAATGTCTTTATGTAGAGAAGAACCATTTCTTCAAGTCCATGAACCTCTATGTGATTTGGCTTCTTTTGGCAAGAAGACAAAGAGAAAGAGAGAACGGAGAGTAGACTCACAAGCAGCAATTTGTTCTTTTTCATAATTAGCCCCTTAGATTCCGCATACTGTTATATGAAAAACAGAAAAATTAAGCAAGACCCCTAGAAAGGCAAATAAAGGTGTTTTGCTAAGGATTTTGGTAATGAAAAAGCGGCCCTCTTTGGGACCGCTCAAAAGCTTAATCCTGTTGCATGACACGATAAACGACATCAAATCCCCAAGAGCCATAAAACCAATTCCAGGTACGTCTCTCTGGACCTGTTTCCCTCATCGTGAATTCGAAGGCGTATTTCCCAGTCTCAGGATGGCATTCGCTCGTTGGGACAGAGCATTCCTGGAAATAAGTAGAGTGCTCATTGTCCCAATAAACCTCTAAGAAGTTCTCGTTGAAGTTAAGGGTGTAATCATCACGAATAACCGTGTATTTGAGGTAATAACGCTTATTGAGCTCAAGGTTGTAATACCAGATGGTTTCGTCCCATAAGTTGGCTGCGTAGCCATCTGTCAGAACAGGCGTGTTGCTTCCTTTGACATAGATGCCATCAAAGACGATCTGTTTGACCTTATAGATGTTCTCCCATTCGAAGTAAGCGCCTTTATCCTCGCTCCACCTAAGGTGGCCATAATCGATGATGGTGCTTTCACTGAAGTTCCCGATAT
>JAFXLR010000087.1 GCA_017531065.1 Bacilli bacterium | reverse complement strand
GTCACGTTGTTCGGCAATCGCGCCGGGGGATCGGCGGGCGCCAGCGCCATTACGGCGATGCGGCTCTACTCTTGCAAGATATACGAGACCAACACGCTTGTGCGCAACTACATCCCTTACCTCGTCGCGTTAATCGTCCTTTTCGTGTTCCTTTATTTCATCGCCTATAAGCCGGTGAAGAAATACCTCGACGCCAGAAAGAACTACGTGGAGAAGAACATTCGCGACAGCGAGACTTCCAAAGCCATGTATGAAAAGAAAGTCGCCGAAAGCGATGTCATGATTTCCAAGGCCCGCAAAGAGGCAGGGGATATCATCGCCAAAGCCAAAAGCGACGCCGAAGTTAGCGCCGAAAGCATCATCAAAAACGCCAATGAGCAAGCCGAGGCCCGCCAAAGAGCGGCCGATGAAGCCATCGCTCAGGCCGAAGAGAAATCACGCCGCGCCATCAGAGAAGAAATCGTCAATGTCGCCCTTGATGCCTCGAAAGCCGTTCTTGGCCGTGAAGTGAACAAAGAGGATAACGCCAAACTCGTCGATGAATTCGTCGACAGCGTGGACGAATAAGGAGAATAAATGAGGGGAGCGGAAGCAAACGCATACGCCGCCGGCCTTTATGAGCTGGCACTCGAAAGAGAAAAGGTCTCTTCTTTTCAAGAAGAAATGAAAGAAGTCCTTAGGCTCTTCAGGGATAACCCTGAGCTTTTGGAAACCCTTTCCTCATACTCATTACCAGAGGAATCGCTTAATGCCCTTGTCGACAAAGTCTTCGGGGGACTCAAAAACAAAGAGATTCCGGCTTTCTTGAAACTACTTATGTTGAAGCATGAAATCATCCATTTCGAGATCATCGCTTCCTCATTCAACAATCTTTGTAACGACTATTGTGGCATCAAGGAAGGAATCGTCTATTCGGCGGAGAAACTCTCAGAAGCTGAAATCAAAAAAATCGAGAAATCGATCGGGGAAAGACTTTCCTCGAAGGTTGAGCTCGAAAACCACGTCGACCATCGTCTTATCGGCGGCGTGAAAGTATATGTGGATGACAAAGTCTTTGACGGGACCATCCTTGGGAAGATTGAGCGTTTGCGTAGCAATCTTCTCAAAAACTGACGGAGGAAAGATATGAAACTTAATCCAAGTGAGATAAGCTCTCTCATCAAGGAGCAGATCAAGGGATATGAGAACCTTGTTGAGAGCAGCGATGTAGGCACAGTCATCGCGGTAGGCGATGGCATCGCGACCATCTATGGTCTAAAGAACGCCATGCTCGGCGAGCTTCTTCTTTTCCCTAATGACATCTATGGCATGGTCATGAACCTCAACCTCGATGATGTCGGCGCCGTCCTTTTAGGAAGCGATAGAGCCATCAAAGAAGGTGACACCGTCAAATGCACCCACAAGGTCGTTGAGGTCCCAGTAGGGGATGGACTCCTTGGAAGAGTCGTCTCTCCATTAGGCCTTCCACTTGACGAAGCAGGACCAATATCCTATGCAAAAACGCGTCCAATTGAAAGAATCGCTCCTGGTGTCATGACGAGAAAATCCGTCAATACCCCTCTCGAAACCGGCATCAAAGCCATCGATTCCATGATTCCGATCGGCCGTGGTCAGCGTGAGCTCATCATCGGCGACCGTCAGACTGGCAAGACCTCCATTGCCATCGACACCATCGTGAATCAGAAAGGCAAGAACGTTAAGTGCGTCTATGTCGCGATCGGCCAGAAGAACTCAACCGTCGCCGGAATCGTCGCCAAACTCAAAGCCAGAGGCTGCTTCGATTACGTTACGGTCATTAACGCATCCGCGTCTGAGCCAGCCCCTCAGCAATACGTTGCTCCGTTCGCCGGCATGGCTATGGCCGAGGAATGGATGGAAAATGGTGAGGATGTCCTCATTGTTTTCGATGACTTAAGTAAGCATGCCGTCGCATATCGCGCCCTCTCCCTTCTTTTAAGAAGAGCCCCAGGACGTGAGGCTTACCCAGGCGACATCTTCTATCTCCATAGCAGGCTCTTAGAGAGAGCTTGCAAACTCTCGAAAGATTATGGCGGTGGCTCCATCACCGCTTTACCAATCGTTGAGACCCAGGCTGGCGATATCAGCGCCTACATCCCAACGAATATCATCTCCATCACCGACGGACAGATCTTCCTCGTGAGCGACTTCTTCGCTTCCGGCCAGCGTCCTGCTGTCGATTCTGGCTTATCCGTCAGCCGTGTTGGAAGTAGCGCTCAGATCAAAGCCATGAAGCAAGTCGCCTCATCCTTAAAGATCGAGCTTGCCAACTACCGTGAGAACCTTAGCTTCTCGCAGTTTGGTAGTGACTTAGACGCCGAGACCAAGCGTATCCTCACGCATGGTGCCGTCGTCACCGAAGCCCTCAAGCAAGTCAACTGGGCCCCAATGAACATGATTCGCGAGATCATCGAGCTCTTCGCGGTCAATAGGAAGTTCCTTGATGACCTCCCACTCACCGAGGTCAATCCTTTCCTTTCTGAGATGTATCAGTACATCGAGGATTCCCATAAGGAAATCATCAACGAACTCACCGAAAAGAAAGCCTTCAATGACGAGCTCACCGAGAAACTCGTGACCGCCATCAAGGAATTTAGAAAAACCTACGAACTCAAAAAAGGAGAGACTAAGTAAGGATGCCTGGCTCACTAAGCAAAACCAAACATAGGATCTTAGCCATCCAGGGGACGGAGAAGACGACGAAGGCAATGGGACTTATTGCCACCGTTAAAACCAAACGTCTCAAGGACGCCTTCGAGAAGAGCAACTTCTACATCGAAGAATATCAGAACCTCATGGCGATGCTTTTTAGCTACGACAAGGAGACCATGTCTCACTATGGCTGCCTCAACAAAGGCGACCTCCCAACCCTCTATATCGTCATCTCCTCGAACATGGGTTTATGCGGTGCGTACAATAGCAATCTCTTCAAGTACGCAGACGCCATAATCAAGCCAACCGACTACATCGTCCCAATTGGCAACAAAGCCATCCATCACTACGACAGAAATGAAAAATACCTCAATATTGTCAGGGATTTTATGGAAGCGGACCTCGATCTTGATATGGAAAAGCTCCGTTCTTTCTGCCTCAAACTGAAGGATGAATTCAATAGCAACAAATATAGGAACATCTGCATCATCTTCACCCATTACATCAACTCAATTACATTCACTCCGTTAACCTTCCAGTTCCTCCCAGTCCAAATCACTCCGAAGAAGTGGAAGAACGAGTCATATTGCCCTCCTCTCTTTGACGAGAACCCGAGGACCCTTATCCACTCGCTCATGCCTGATTACCTCACGAGCGTGCTATACGGCAGATTGCTTGAGAGTGAGCTAAGCGAGCAAGCCTCTAGAAGAACCGCCATGGATAACGCCAACGACAACGCTGATGAGTTACTCGAGAAACTCAACATCGAATACAACAAAGCAAGACAAAACGCCATCACCCAGGAAATCACCGAGGTGGTGGGAGGGGCAAATGCCCACGAATAAAAAGGAGGAGAAGCCAGCATGAAAGAAAAAGAACTAATCGGCAAAGTCGTCCAAGCTGTCGGACCGGTCATCGACGTCCGTTTCCCAGACAAGCACCTTCCTGCCCTTTTGACGGCTCTTAAAATCACCCTTAAAGACGGTAAGACTCTTACCTGCGAGGTCATGCAGCACATCGGTGACGACACTGTAAGAAGCGTCGCCATGGGTGCGACCGAAGGCGTCGAGCGCGGCATGGAAGCCGTCGATACCGAAGCGCCTATCAGCGTCCCAGTGGGACCTTGCACCTTAGGCCGTATGTTCAACGTCCTTGGTGAGCCGATCGATGACCTTGGTGGAGACTTCTCCAAAGAGGAACATGATCCAATCCATCGCCCAGCCCCAAGCTTCTCCGAGCAAAAAGTCTCTAACGACATCCTTGAGACCGGCATCAAAGTCATCGACCTCCTTTGCCCATACGCCAAAGGCGGCAAGATCGGCTTATTCGGTGGCGCTGGCGTTGGCAAAACCGTTCTCATCCAAGAGCTCATCAGCAATATCGCGAGTGAGCATAACGGCATCTCCGTCTTCGGAGGCGTCGGTGAAAGAAGCCGCGAAGGCAATGACTTATATTTTGAGATGAAGGAGAGCGGAGTCCTTAAGAACACCGCCCTTTGCTTCGGTCAGATGAATGAACCTCCGGGAGCCAGAATGAGAGTCGGTCTTAGCGCTCTTACGATGGCCGAGTACTTCCGTGACAAAGAACATAAAGACGTTCTTCTTTTCATCGACAACATCTTCCGTTTCACCCAGGCTGGCTCTGAGGTCAGCGCCCTTCTTGGACGTATGCCTAGTGCCGTCGGCTACCAGCCAACCTTAGCCACTGAGATGGGTCAGCTCCAAGAGAGAATCACCTCCACGAACGCTGGTTCCATCACCTCCGTTCAGGCCGTCTACGTTCCTGCTGATGACCTTACCGACCCAGCCCCAGCGACCACCTTCTCCCATCTTGATGCGAGAACCATTCTTGATAGAAACATCGCCGCTTTAGGCATCTACCCAGCCGTCGATCCACTCGAATCCTCTTCGAACATGCTTGACCCAGCCGTCGTTGGACAAGAGCATTACGAAGTTGCCCGTGGCGTCCAGAAACTCTTGCAGCGTTACAAAGAGCTCCAAGACATCATCGCCATCCTTGGCATCGATGAACTTGGTGATGAAGATAAAGCCGTCGTAGCCAGAGCTAGACGCGTCCGTAACTTCCTCTCTCAGCCATTCCACGTTGCCGCGAACTTCACCGGTTTCGAAGGAAGATACGTCACAATCCAAGAGACCATTCACTCATTCAAAGAGATCCTTTCTGGCAAATACGATTCCCTCCCGGAGTCCGCTTTCATGTATTGCGGCACCATTGAGGACGTCGT
>JAFXLR010000086.1 GCA_017531065.1 Bacilli bacterium | reverse complement strand
TCCCGTAAAGTGGACAATATCCTCGGGAAGAGATATGGCACACATGCGGTAGGGCATCTAGGCACTCTCGATCCTTTTGCGACCGGTCTTTTGGTTGTCGCCATTAACAAAGGGACGAAGCTTCTCCCATATCTCAATGACGGTGACAAAGTCTATGAGGCCACTCTCCTTTTAGGTGAGAAAACAACGACAGGAGATTTGGAAGGGGAAGTCGTTGAAAAGAAAGAAATCCCTGACATTTCAAAAGAGAAATTAGACGAGGTTTTGCAGTCATTTTTAGGAAAATCCCAGCAAATTCCGCCTAAATTCAGTGCGATTAAAGTGAACGGGGTGCCTATGTATAAAGCCGCTATCGAGGGCAAAGAAGTGGAAATCAAACCTCGTGAGATAACCGTTTATTCGCTTGAAGGAAGCCTTGAAGGGAATGAAGTCCATTTCACCGCGAAAGTTTCCAAAGGCACATATATCAGAACCCTTGGGGAAGATATCGCTGAGAAGCTAGGAACAGTAGGGCATCTCATCTCCCTAAGAAGAACCTTAGTAGGGGACATCCCCGTTTCAAAAGCCAAGAAAGTCGACGACATAAAAGAGGAAGACATCCTCTCCGGAATCGAGCTCATCGATCTTCCGAAAATCGAACTATCTGACGAAGAGGAATGGAAGGCCAAGAACGGTCAAACCCTTCGTTTTGACACCAAAGAAGATAAGGTTTTGCTTAAGAAAGGCAATTCCCTTATTGCGGTTTATAAACGCAAAAACGAAAATACCTTTGTTCCTGAAAGGGGGCTTTTCTAGTGAAAGTCATCGATTGTTCATTCGACAATATCCCTGAGACCTTCGATGGGGTCCTTCTTTTAGGCAACTTCGATGGAATCCATAAAGGCCATGTTTCTCTTGTGAAAGAGGCTCTTAATCACACAGACTCCGTCGGAGCGTTACTCTTCAAAAACAACCCTGCCGATATCTTTGAGAAAGATAAGGAACACTATGTGTTAACCCCTCTTGAAGACAAGATCAGAAGATTTGCTAACGAAGGGGTTGAAACCCTTTATGTGATCGATAACGATGAGGCTTTCTATAAGCACACGAAAGACGAGTTCATCGACTTCCTGCACCGTCTTGGGGTGAGAAGGCTCTGCGTTGGCGAAGACTTCACCTTCGGACATAACAAAGAAGGCAAAGCGAGCGACCTCTCGAAAGAATTCCTGACCTTCATCGTTCCTCTTTTAGAGATCGATGAGAAGAAAGTCGCTAGCCGCCTCATTCACGAATACGTCAAAGAAGGCAATATCGAGGAAGCCAATAAGCTTCTTGGATACCCTTATGAAATAAAAGGCAAAATCGGATATGGATATGGAAACGGCCACAAGATCGGATTTCCAACCGCGAATCTCGAGATGTCTCTCCCATATCTCCTCCCGAAAGCAGGCGTCTATTCTGGGCTTTTCTACCTTAGGGGAGTCCCACATAAAGCCATCATCAACGTTGGCAAAAACCCAACTGTGGGTCTCTTAAAACATAGAATAGTCGAGAGTTACGTCAGAGACGTCAATGAAGACCTCTATGGCGAATACGTCTATATCGCTTTCATGAAATGGATGAGGGAGGAGAAGAAATTCGCTAACCTCGAAGATCTCAAGAAACAGCTCGAAGAAGATAAGAAAGAGCTTCTTATATAAAAAGGAGAAACGCTTATGTACGCATTCATCACCCCAATGCCCTTAGAGAAGGAATCTCTCCTCTTAGATACCAAAATCATCGAAGAGAAAACATACGGCATCACCGAAATCACCTTAGCCGAATACGAAGGCAAAAAGTTCGTCCTCGCTAAATCGGGAATCGGCAAAGTGAACGCCGCTATGGCCGCTCAGAAAGTCATCGATTTATATGAGAAGGAACTAGAAGGCATCATCGTCGTCGGTGTCGCCGGTTCTCTTGACAAAGAGAAAGCGCCTCTTTTCAAAGCCGTCATCGCCAAAGAAGTGGCCAACCACGATTGCGATACCACGGCAATTGGCGATCCATATGGCTTAGTTCAGACGAAAGACGGCAATCTCATCTATTTCAAAACCTCCGAGTTAATGGACAAACACCTTCTCGACGCTGCGAAAGAGGGGGTTTTTGAGAATATCATCTCTGGCGACCAATTCATCGCAGACAATGAGAAGAAGAAATGGATGAAAGAGACATTCAAAGCGGTTGCGGTGGAGATGGAAAGCTCCGCAGCTGCCATGGTCGCATATAACGCCGGCATTCCATTCGCTTGCCTTAGAACAATAAGCGATGCGGAGAATAGTGCGGACGAATATCCGATTAACGCCAAAAAAGCAGCCCTCAAAGCCGGAGAAATAGCAAGAAAGTTCCTTTCTTCTTTCTAATGAAAGAACTATAGGGTATCCTTTAACAATAGAAACAAGAGGTTCAGTTATGAAACGTTTTCTTAAGACAGTACTTTTGGGCATTGCCGCCGGCGCATCGATCGGTTTAGGCGGACTTGCCTTCCTTGCTTGCAAGGCTCAGCCAGATGCGGGGGCCCTTGGCCACATCCTTGGCTCATTTATGTTCGCGATCGGCTTGCTTTGCGTTTGCTCATTCGGTTTCTTCCTTTTCACCGGAAAGATCGGATATGTCTTCGACAATAAGCCATCCTACCTCCTTGATTTATTGGCAGGTTATTTAGGCAACATCATCGGCGCTGAGGCGATTGGCTATATCTGTTTCGCTATCCCAGCCTTCCGCACAGGCACGATGGGCGCAGCCGCCTATAACATCGCTCAAACGCGAATCAATGAAGGCTTCTTCGCTCCTCTTATGTGGGGATTCATCTGTGGCATCTTCGTTTATGTCGCTGTTGATCTCTTCAAGAAAAAACCAGGCGTCACCGGAACTCTTGGTCTCATATTCGCCGTTGCGGGCTTCGTCGTCATCGGAAGCGAGCACTGCATCGCCAATATGTTCTATTTCAGCGCTGCGAATAGCTGGAATTGGCAGACGATTCTTAATGTCCTTCTTGTCACGATCGGCAACAGTTTAGGCTCAATCGCCATCCGCCAACTTGTAAAGCTCACCGAACCGAAACCTGAGCCTGTCGCATAAGTGGTTTTTTAAGGAAATTTTTTCGCCTGAATGTAAAATCTTCAGGCGATTTTTGTAATTTTTTACAAACTTTTTGAAAGTCTAAATCATTTCTAGGAAAATCGGAAAAAGGTAGACATCATCTTATCTTTACAATTGCTTTACAATCACTTTTGCCTATCGGTTTTTTTTCCATTCAGGCTATAATTTGTCCAATGTATCTAAAAAGGCATAACCAGCCAAAGGGGGATAGTTATGGCTAAATCCATGGGAAAGACGATTGCGAATATCGTCATTTTATCTGCCATTACTCTTTCGTGCGCGGCGGCCGCTATCGGCATCCACGCAATGAATAGGAGCGGTCAAGTCGATCCTGGCTCAAGCAGCGTTAGCCCTAGTGGCAAAGAAGCGAGATCGATTCTCAAAGTTGAGAAAACCGACACGCTTGGTCTTATTGACGAATATACGATCACCTACACCGATGGGACGACTTCCAAGTTCTTAGTCACGAATGGCAAAAATGGAACCGAAGGCATTCAAGGACTCCCAGGCCAAGATGGCCACACCCCGACAATCGATGTCGGCACCAATGGTAACTGGGTCATCGATGGAGTTGATATTGGCATTAGGGCAGAAGGACTTAAAGGAGAAAAAGGCGATGCCGGAAGAGGCATCGTTTCGATTGATAAGACCAATACATACGGCCAAATCGACGAATATACAATCACCTATACAGATAATACGACCACAATCTTCTTAGTCACGAATGGTACCAATGGCGAGCAGGGCATTCAAGGATTCCCTGGCGCTGATGGCCACACCCCAACGATTGAAATCGGCACAAACGGCAACTGGTTTATCGATAATGTAGATAGTGGAGTGGCCGCAAGAGGGCCCGCTGGGCAAAATGGCAAATCCGCATATGAAATCGCTGTCGATAATGGCTATACCGGAACCGAGACCGAATGGCTTCTTAGTTTAGTTGGCGCAGCTGGGGCAGTTGGTCCTACTGGCGCAAACGGCAAATCCGCATACGAATTAGCGGTGGAAAACGGGTACATCGGAACCGAGACCGAATGGCTCACTAGCTTGATTGGTGCAGCAGGTCAGAACGGCCAAAACGGCCAAAACGGCATGTCCGCTTATCAGATATATTGCGAAGGACATCTCGATCCAGACCTCAGTGAACCTGAATGGATTGCTTCTTTATATGGACAAGATGGCCAAAACGGCATGTCTGCTTACGAAATCTACATCTCTCTTAACCCAGGCTCAACCTTATCCGAGTCTGAGTGGCTTGAGTCTTTGGTCGGCGCGGATGGAAGTGATGGTAGGGGCATTGCCTCAATCACAGGACCTGTCAACTCAGACTCATACGATACGTACACAATCAATTACACCGATGGCTCAACCCCAACGGAATTCATCGTCAGGCATGGTACCGATGGAAATGACGGCGCCTCCCTTCTTACTGGCACCGATGACCCTCTCCCGACGACTGGCAATAACGGTGATTCCTACATCAACACCACAACCTGGGAATATTTCACCAAGAGCGGAAACACCTGGACCTCAGTAGGCAACATCAAAGGCGAAACCGGCACTGACGGCACCAACGGCACCAACGGCATCAACGGAAACGATGGAAAATCGCTCTATTCCGGAGACGGAGAGCCAACCATCACTGCTAACACTGGCGATTCTTATATCGATTACACTACCTGCGATTACTACATGTATAACGGTACTTCCTGGGATCGCGTCGCCAACATCAAAGGCGCAGACGGCGCAGATGGTGCCAATGGCAATGGCATCGTCACGATCACTTTGACGGATTCTTCCGAAGCGAACAGAGACCAGTACACCATCACCTATTCGGATGGAACCTCTTTTAGCTACTACGTCGCCAAACCAAGATCCATCTTGAGCATCGCAAAGACCGGAGAATCTGATTTGGTCGACACTTATACAATCACCTATTCATACGGCGAGACCTCGACTTTCACCGTCACCAAACCACGCTTCCGCGCACGGCGAAATATCTGGAGCGTCTCAAGGCCAATCCGCCGGAGTGGCGCACGGGGAACTGCACGGCGCGCGTGGTGCGCGTGAACGGAGTGCCGAGGCTCGAGGTTGACGGGAC
>JAFXLR010000085.1 GCA_017531065.1 Bacilli bacterium | reverse complement strand
GGGCGCTAGCAACAACCTGACCTCTCTTGAAGAAGCGGCTGGTTGCGCCACGGGTAAGCTTCCTGCAGATAAGCACGATGAGCCAAACGATTCCATAGCCGAGGGCGAATCCAACGATGATGGAACCGAAGAAGCCAATCAAGACTTTGATCCAGCTGTCAAGAGAGACGGCTGAAAACCAATTGCTTGAACCGGATATGGCGGCAAGGCCGATAGCAGAACCGGTAAGGCCACCCACCAAAGCGTTGCTTTGGGAGGATGGGAAACCGAAGTAAGTGCAGATAAGGGAAAGGATGACGTTTGCGAGTAAGCCAAAGGCGATCGCAATGAACATCTGATTGAGGGTAATGCCACTCAAAGCGTTAAACTGGACGATTCCAGCAACAGTTTTAGAGACATCTCCCAAAGGGAGAACAGAGGCTAGGAAGCCTGCTGCCAATGTGCCAAGAAGGTTGCCTAAAGCAGCCATGAGGATCGCCCATTTTGGCTTCATGCAGCGCGTCGTGACACAGGTGGCGATGCAATTAGGAACATCGGTCCAACCATTCATGAAAACCACGCCGAGGTTGAAAATGACCGCGACATAGGCCCATGGATACTGGTTTGCAAGTTCAAAGAATTTTGCGACTTCCATATAGAAATTTTAAATGGATTATTTCAGCAAATCGATGAGTTTAAGAACCTTTTTTAAGTCGCCGGCGTATTGGACAGTCGGTCTTGGATCGAACGGTTTCTCAAGGGCGATGACCATTAAGTCATCTTCATAACCCATCGCGAAATAAGTCATGCCTTCACGAATAGAAATGGCCATATCGACAAAAATCTTGTTGGTCTTGAATTCGTTTAAGGCTTCTCTCACCTTAGCGGTGATGACTTTCTCGGTGCCTTTGTCGCCATAGATGACGATATTTTTGGAATCAGAGAAAACCTTTCTCTCCGCCAAGTTGGTAGGAGGAAGGGCCCTCTTATTGCCTTTGAAGTAGATGAGAATATCAGATCCTTTGTAATCGTTGGCGGTGTAAAGATACTTGCCAACGAAGACGGTGCGAAGAGTTTTGCCAACGACAACCTGAGCGGCTGCATCGCAGACTTTGATGGTCTTTCCTTTGTAGTCGAAAGTGTAGGTAGCACGGCTGCCGACCTTTCCGACGTCTTTGTAGAGGTCAGAGTTCTTGAGTTCCTCTGGTTCAATCTTGTTGTCGATGCTTCCTTGGAGGTTTGTGGCCTCTTTTGGGAAGACGTAAGCGTTCGTGTGCTCGTAATAGTTACGGAAGTAACGGTTCATTGCAGTTTGAACGTTCTTCTTCCAGAAGTAGTTGAAAACAAGAAGGGCGACAAGACCCACGCCACAGGCGATGAGGGCGATGACCATCGAGTATTCTTTAAGAGCTTCGATGGCGTTAGGAATAAGCCAACCGCAGATGATAAGAAGCAAGCAGACACCGGTGACGATCCACTTAACGATGTTTGATTTGCGGTAGACCTTATAGAAATCCTGACGAGCAAGCTCGACTTGGCCAAGATTCTCGTCTGGATATTCGATGGTGATCTTTCCTTTTGGAGCAGGAGCTGGCTCTGGTTGAGGCTCCTCCTCTGCTTCTTCAGCGTGAAGATCGATTTGATCTTCTGGCTCCTCTTTGACCTCTGGGGCAGGAGCTGGTTCTACGACTGGTTTTATTTCGTCGGCGAAGTCGCTTTCTTCTTCGACTTCGTCATTTTTCTTTTCTTCAATATCGGTCATAAATAATGCCTTTCGTCTAGGGCACTATAACACAATATCGAGCAAATTAATAAATTAATTTCCTTGTTCTTCGACTGGGAAACGTCTATTAACCCTGAGTAATGGGCCATAGATTGCCATGAGAATAAGGAAGGCGGCAGCGCCACTTACTGGGATGTAGGCGGCGTTGTATGCAAGGGCTTCGACAAAGCTTTTTTCCCAAATGACAACAGAGCTAATGGTGCTGCCAAGAAGTCTGACACAGGTCGCAAGAATGCCGCCGACAGCAATAAAGATTAAACCTTTTACGTTGTAGAATTCCTGGTCTTTGCCAACGATAAGAGGTTTGAAGAAACCAAGAACGGCGACAGAGCCAAAACCAATGAGATAGTCGAATGGGTAGCAGGCGAATCCCCAACCATCAGTGAAGCAAGTAAGAAGACCATAGACGATGCCACCGCAAACGAGTCCGTGGAATGGGCCGTGTCTTAAAGCAATGATAAATAAAGGAAGCATCTGGAGGTTGATGGAACCACCAGTTGGACCTACTGGGATCTTAAGGAAGTTTAAGGCGAAGGCTGTGGCGATGAAGATGGCGTCTTCAGCCATGCTGCGGATTGTCATAGGCATCTTCTGGAATGAGTGGCTGATGGAGAAGACGGCCGCGGCAATAGCAAAGGAGAAGGAGAGGGCAAGACCAGTGAAAAGTTCGGTCTCGGCATGCATAGTTTCGTTGTAAGTGCTTGGAACCAAGAACATGAGAGCGGCGCCAAGGAAGAGAGAAAGAATCGCGCCTGATTCGCAAGCAGGAATATCCTTACCAAATATCACTAAAGGTAAAGCGATGACGAGAAGAGCAAAGGCAGCGACAAACACATACTGGAAAGCGCTAGCTCCAAAGAGGTCCCACATAAAGAGGAAACCATCAACATCTTTCGAGATTTCGTACTTGAGAAGTGGCAAAAGCAAAGAAGCAATTGCAAGGACACTTAGGACAATCGAGACGAGATTTGTCCAGGATTTTGCGGTTTTTGAGCCGCTTTGAACATTGGTTTGTTCGTTTTCCATAAAAAAATACCTCCGTACCTGAATACGAAGGAATGAATAAACACACTACCTCCGCCAGCATTACCTGGATCAGGTTCCGTCGAGTCGAAGAAGACTCCTCTCAGCCAACTTACTGGTGGCTCCGGTCTCGAATAGTTTATCTCACTTTATTTGCCAGTCAATAGGTGTGGTACCGCTTTCAGTCAAATAGGCGTTGCACTGACTGAAAAGATGCTTTCCAAACCAGCCTCCCCTATTCGCGGATAACGGTGAAGGATGGACCGATGAGAGAACGATATGCTTTGGGTTCGTAACCTTTGAAGCGTACTTCTTGGCGAATCCTCCCCAGAGCATATACACAACAGGTTGATCAAGACTTTCAACATATCTCAAAACATCGTCCATGAACTTGTCATACTCCGGACGCACATGCGAAAGAGGCACACCTGCCCTCACGGACAGGTACGCATTAAGAAGGAGAACGCCCTGTTCAGCCCAAGGAGTTAAGTCTCCATTGTCGAAGTTCATCTTGCAGCCGATGTCTTTTTCGATCTCTTTATAAATATTTATAAGGGAAGGCGGAATGTCGATTCCTCTTGGAACGCTGAAAGACATGCCCATAGCCTCACCTGGGTTGTGATATGGATCTTGGCCAATAACCACGACCTTAAGAGTCTTTGGGTTTGTGAACTTAAAAGCCTGGAACATCATGTCCCTAGGCGGATAAACGACATGCGCATCATATTCAGCATCAAGGAAACGATGCAAAGAAGCAGAGTACTCTTCCCCTGCAACTTTATCGAACAGTTCTTTCCAATCTTTGATCATCTTTAACATTATGGGTGTTTTGCTTTCAAAAGCCCACAATCAATAATTGTGGAGGAAGATAATCATTTGCTTTATAATTCTTCTTGCTTTGAAAAAGCAGATTGTGAATTGAAAAGGAGAAAATAACCTATATGCCGTTCATTGAAT
>JAFXLR010000084.1 GCA_017531065.1 Bacilli bacterium | reverse complement strand
GAGATGATCGAGACGATGGCCAAATATCCAAACATCGATAAGTGGCTTCACTTCCCTGTTCAAAGCGGTTCTTCTTCTTGTTTAAGAAGAATGGCCAGAAGATACACCAGAGAAGAGTACCTTGAAAGAGTCAGAGCCATCAAAGCCAAGATGCCTGATATCGCTCTTACGACTGACATCATCGTCGGCTTCCCAGGCGAGACCGAAGAAGAATTCGAAGACACCCTTAGCCTTGCTAAAGAGGTTGGATATTCAAGCGCGTTTACCTTCATCTATTCACCTCGTCCAGGAACTCCTGCCGCCAAGATGGAGCAGGTTCCTCCAGAGGTCTCTCACGAAAGATTCAATAGACTTAAAGCGTTAGTGGACGAACTCACCGCCGCTCATAGTGATTCCATGATCGGAAACACTTATGAAGTCTTGGTCGATGGTCCATCCAAACGCGATCCTAATGTCCTCTCTGGCTATGCCAGAAATGGGAAGCTCGTCAACTTTGTTGGGCCAGCCTACTTAACTGGTTGCTTCGTCAAAGTCAAAATCCTTGAGTCACACGTCTACTCACTCAAAGGTGAGATGGTGGAAGATCCTCTTGTGAGCAAAGCACGTGATGTTGCCTTCCATATGGAACATGACGATTTGCTCAAAGAGTATGCGAAGCTCAATGACGAAATCGCTTCAGACAAAGACATCAAAGCTTTAGGCGAAGAACTCGTCAAAGCCAAGAAAGAACTTGCCTTATCAATGGGCACGGAAAAACATAAAGAGAAGAAAGAAGAATATGAATCCCTCTTAGAGAAAATTCATAACCATCCTCTCCTTCAAAATAGAGACTCCCTCCACGACCAAGTGGAAAGCGAGCTTCTAGCAATCAGGGATTCCTTAAAATGATCATCGTTCTTACTGGCGCAACCGGAACAGGAAAAAGCGAACTTGCTATCGCCCTCGCGAAAAAACTTAACGGCGAAATCATCAACGCTGATGCTTTTCAGGTTTACGAAGAACTTAGCATCGCGACCGCTGCTCCAACCGAAGCCCAGAAGAAAGAAGTCCCTCATCACCTTTATTCATTTGTTCCTCTTACCGAAGGATATGACATACATCGCTACCAAGAAGATGCGAGAAATGTCGTCAAAAAACTAAAAACCCTTGGCAAAACACCTATATTTGTCGGTGGAAGTGGCCTTTATATCCGTGCGGCTTTATATGACTATGACTTGTCTTTAGACACCTCGAATGTCGACATGTCTAAATATGATTCCTGGACCAACGAAGCCCTTCACGAAGAACTCGAAAAGCTTGATCCAACTGAAGCGGAGAAGATCCCTTATCAGAATAGGCAGCGCATGCTTAGAAGCATCATGATTTGCCTTGCTGCTGGAACAAGCAAAACCGAACTCCTTTCCAAACAGAATCATGAACCGATAGAGAAGACTCTTTTCTTCGTTCTTAGAAAGGACAGGGAAGATCTTTATCCTGCTCTTGATAAGAGAGTGGACAAGATGGTTGAGATGGGTCTAGAGAATGAAGTCGTTCCTCTTATTAAGAAATATGGTGAAGAGGCTCCAGCATTCAGAGCTATTGGAGTGAAGGAATTCATCCCTTACGTCGAAGGCAAAGAAGAACTCTCAACCGTAATCGAGAACATCAAATTAGATACGCGTCATTACGTGAAACGCCAAGACACTTTCTTCAGGCATCAATTCCCTGCCGTTGAAGTTTCTTCCTTAGAAGATATATTGAAGGTGATCGAGAATGAACGAGACAATTGATTCAAGAACCTCACTTCTGATTGGTGAAGAAGCCGTTAAAACCCTCAAAGAGAAAACCGTTGCCATCTTTGGCCTTGGCGGAGTAGGGGGAACGGCTTTCGAATCGCTTGTGCGTGCAGGCGTTGGACACATATACGCAGTCGACCGAGATGTGGTCGCTGAATCAAACCTCAACCGTCAGATCCTTTTCACCGCTGACCAGGTTGGCGCTCAAAAAGCGTTATGCGCTTTCGTGAGAGCTAAGCTCATCAGACAAGATACCGAAGTCGTCCCAATGAACTTCTCCGTTTCCGAAGAAACCCTTAAGGACAAAGATTTTGGAAAATGCGAATTCCTCATCGACTGCGTTGATGACATCAAAGCCAAAGTCGCCCTCATGAAATACTCGGTTGAGAAGGATATCCCTCTCATTATTTGCTTAGGTATGGGCAACCGCCTTGACCCAAGCAAACTCAAAATCGTCAAACTCAATCAGACATCAGGCGACCCTTTAGCGAGATCCCTTAGAGACAAAGCCAAGAAAGAAGGCCTTCCTTTGGATAGGTTTACCTGCGTAATTTCTGAGGAAGAACCACTTGTGAAGCTCCCTCGTCCGTCATCAATGATGATGGTTCCTTCCGCCAGCGGATTATTAATGTCGTTTTATGTAATAAAAAGGCTAACGCACTGCATGGAGGAGAAGTAATGGTAATACCAGAGTACGGACTTTATGACGAAGTCGAGCTAAAGAAACCTCATCCATGTTCCGCTAGAAGCAAACGTTTCCAGATCGTGCGCGTCGGCGCGGACATCAAGGTGAAGTGCTTAGGATGCGGCAACGTCATCATGATTGACCGCGATAAGTTCAATCAGAGAATCAAGAAAGTCATCGCCCACCACGAAAACGAGATTAAATAATTTTCGGAAAAAAATGAGAAACCCCTCTATATGAAAAGTGGAGGGGTTTTTATGTACCGCTTGGAGAACGTGAGCAAAAGCTATGGCGACTCTCTAGTCTTAGAGAACATTTCTTTTTCTCTTCCCTCCAAGGGGTTAGTGGCCATTAAGGGCAGAAGTGGATCTGGCAAAAGTACGCTTCTGAACCTGATGTCCCTTATGGAAAAACCAACTGACGGAAGGGTCTTCTATAAGGGCGTAGAAACCTCCTCCTTGAAAGAAAAAGATAGAGCGTCATTCAGGTCGTATGAATGCTCTTTTGTATATCAACACTTCAACCTGGAAGAAGACTTAACCGTCGTTGAGAATATCGAACTCCCTCTCCGCTTAAGAGGCGATGAAAATCGAGAAATCTCTGGCAAATCTCACCTTCTTTTGGAAAAATTCGGGCTTTTTGAGCATAAAAACAAAAAGGCTAAGGTCTTAAGCGGAGGCGAAAAACAACGCGTCGCTCTATGTAGATCCATCATCACTGAGCCAAGCGTTTTGTTCGCTGATGAACCGACCGGCGCACTAGATAAGAAGAACGAAAAGATCGTTATGGATGAACTTAAGGAGTTATCCAAAAGCATCCTCGTGTTACTCGTCACCCATAACGAAGCAATCGTTAAGAAGTACGCTGATCACATCATTGAACTAAGCGATGGAAAATTGGTTTCGAAACCTCTCTCGTTTCCACCTACAGATGAAAAGCTTGGACTAAGAAGGAAGAAGTCGAACTACAGATTCCTCTCCTCATTCTTAGGTCACAACTACAAAGGCAACAAACTCAAGAATGCTTTGTCGCTTGTGGTAGGGGCGTTGGGATACGCCGTTCTCCTTTTGTCTTTAGGTTATTATTCCGGATCCAAAGTAAAGCTTGAGGAAGAAAGATCATCATCACTCCTTTATACGGTCGCAAACGTTTCAAAGAAAACGACCTTCGCAATAGAAGGGTCTCCTTTGAGCCTAAGTCGAACACTAAGGCCAACCAAGAAAGAGATGGTGCAGGCCTTCAAGGGAATCGATGTCACTATTGGGAACGACTATTCGTTCTTCTTTCCGACATATAACGCTTATGAGTGCAATGGTTTCCCAAAAGACCCAATCTCTTTTTGCCCGATAAATGACCTGAGCCTCAAAGACCGAACTAAGTCTTTCATTGTTGAAGGGCAGGCTCCAGTAGGGGAGAGCATGAGCTTTGCTCTAGTTAATGAAGAATTCGAAAAGAACCTTGGTGAAAAAGCCGTTGGCAAAATCCTTTCGGTTAATAGCAAAACGAAAGTCAGCGAGGGGAACGAAAGCGATGATGTGGAACTGTCATTCTCTTTCAGGGTCGTTGGAGTCGTTCATGAATTCCCTTTCCTAAATGTTCCAAGGGTTTATTATTCGTATCCTGCTTTATCCAAAGAGATGGTGAGGACAAAACTCCCTAACATCTCTAGGGCTAGAGGAGAGCCAGTCAGCGTTGCTTCTTTCGTTAACGAAGCGTCTTCGTCATCGGAATATTCAGGATATTCATACCTAACTTTTTTCAAAGAAAAAGATATGAGGAGGATAGAGGAGGCAGGGATGAAGTTCGGGGACCTCTCTTTGATGAGCGATCCCCTTGTGATCAATCAGTCATTTATATGGCTCTAACTGATGCGTTCTCAGGATGCCTAATCCCATTCATTGTGATTGAGATTTTAGGCGTCGCCTTCATCCTTGGCTCCCTCTCATATTCCTCTTTCATGGAAAGGAGGAAACAAGCGGCCATCCTCTCGGCTCTAGGGGCTAATGAGAATGACCGCTCCTTCTTGTATGAGGGAGAAGGATTCCTTAATGCTTTTCTCGCTTCGGTATTTGCTCTTTTGATCTCTTTTCCTTTGGAAAGGATTCTTTCTTCCTATCTCAAAACCCAAACTGGCATGGGTTCATTAATCCAGATTCCGTACTTCTCATTCCTTGGCTTGCCGTTCCTTCCGATTATCGGGATTATCGTGTTCGCGCTAATCGTCGCTTTATTTAGCTCTTCTCTTCCTTTGAGCTTTGTTTCGAAGAGGCCTCTTACGGAGGAGTTGAGAGACGAATGAACGCTTTAACGATCAAGCACCTCAACAAGAGCTTTGGAGAAAGGACGATCTTCAAAGATGTTTCATTCTCCCTTCCTGAGAAAGGTCTTTTCGTTGTGGTTGGAGTTTCAGGAAGTGGCAAAAGTACCCTCCTCGAAATCGTCTCAGGACTAGACACAAAATACGGTGGGGAAGTGCTGACGCTTGGGAAAGAACTCTGTCACATGAGGGAAGGGGATATCTCTGATTTTCGCCTTTCAAAAATCGGTTTTATCCGGCAAAACTATGATCTTTTAGGTTTGGAGACCGTTTTCGATAACGTCGCTTTGCCATTACGAGGAAGCAGATTAGATTCAAATACGATTAAGCGAAAAGTTAAGGAAGCCCTCTATAACTGCAACCTGGTAGACAAAGAAAAACAGATGGTCGGAACCCTCTCTGGCGGCGAGAAACAGAGGGTCGCTTTAGCTAGGGCTCTCGTTAATAATCCAAGCCTTGTTTTGGCAGACGAACCGACAGGCGCCCTCGACGGGAAAAACGCTGAAATCATTTATGAGCTGCTTTCAAAGATATCGAAAACCAGGCTAGTGCTCCTTGTTTCACATGATTTGGAGAGGAGCAAGAAATATGGAGACGCTTTGCTATTCCTTGAAGATGGCTCGATCCGTTTTGAGAAGTCTTTATCACCAAGTAAGGACACTTATCCATCTTCAAATCTTGAGAAAGAGAACAAACCGCATTTCCCTTTTTCTTGTTGGCTCCGCCACGGATACCATCTTTTGAAAGCCAAGAAGGGGAGAACTTTGTTCTCGGTTTTGATAATCGTTTTCTCCTTGGTATCCCTAGGTTTATCGATTTATGTCTCAAGAGATATGGAAGGAGAGCTGACCAAGGCTTTCTCATCTCTAACTGGCGACGATGTGGTTGTAGTTGAGAAAGCAGGCTCTTCTCCATCCTTTGGAAGGGTTGTTTCTGCTAGTGAAGAAGAGGTGGAAGATATAACGAAGAAGTACCCTCAATACGTAGAAGGCTTTGGCGCGTCCTACCTCTCTCCTTTCGAAAGCTATTTCCCAAACGCGAATCACTTATATCTTTCTTCGTATGGCAAAGCCATAGATTTGCCTTCAATGTCAGTTAGATCTATCAACGATTTCCTATGGCTGGAGGATTTCAAAGAACAGAAATTCTATCCGTCTCTGCCTAGTGTTCTTGAGCCCGACCAAATAGTTCTTTCTCTTCCATATTCATCGATGGTCAAGGTATGTGAAGGGCTTCAAATACTGAGGGACTATGAAACGCTTGGGAGGTCGATTGCCAACCAACCACTCGATCTTTTTCTTGAGGTCGCAAATGATGACTGGGGTTATGCTGATACCCAATATTTCAAAGTCGTTTCAGTGACTGAAGGAAGCACTTCATCCATTCTCCATTACGACCACAAATGGAATGAATATGTCTTCGAGGAAAAGATGAGATTTCCTAGCGATAACGAAGAAAACCATACAAAGCCCTGGATTCTAAATAAGGCGTTTTTCCTGCAATTAAATGAAGATTTGCAGGGATTTTTTGAAAATTCGAGAAAGGAAAAGAATTCCCATTATGTCTACGAAAGAACAAGCTACACCTATGATCAAAGCCATAACAGGAAAGGCTTTGTTTCTCCTCTTAAGCGCTATTACGTCTATCTCTCTGACTCTGATTACCTTTCTCCGAAAAAGATGGAGGAGATAGGTGACTACGAATGCTTTTCATCCAAGGAAATTTATGGTGAGAATTCATATTCGTTCTATCCGGATTCCTTGGCTTGTGGTTTCTCTAATCCGTTCTTCCTTGGAACCTCAAAAAATGATGTCGAACTTGCGAGTGATGCTTTGACCAGAGTCCTTAGGGTTGACGCCATGAGTGATGTCAAACTCCCTTCGACCGTTGTGATGGGAAGCGTAATGAAACCAAGGAACACCGCCCTCACATTCTCTAGCGATTTCTCAAATCTGCTCGAAGGAAGAGTTCCTGAGAAAACAAACGAGGTCTGTATCAGTTCAGGACTGAAAGCCAAATTCGGCAATAACGAGAAACTCTTCTGCGCCGGTATGGTTGAAAGCTCAATATCAGGCGATTACCTCGAAAGGGATTACCGCCAAGGGGAGCTAAAGGTCGTTGGTGTGGTGGAGAACGATCTTGATGTTCTATATGGCAATGAGTATTGGTGCGTCGATTATTGGAGAGACTACTTCGGAATGAGCTCTTTTCTCCTGGCTCCCGCTAAAGCGGTCTTTAGGCTCAAGAAGGGCTATGACGGAGAAGAAGTCACCAAAAAGTTGGGAGCCCAATATCCTGCCTACCGGTTCGTTGATCCATCAAAAGCCGTCAAAGAATCCGTCTCTTCCGTCATATCCTACGTGAAACTTGCTTTAGAAATAGCAAGTGTGGCCACATTGGTTACCGCCGGCTTCCTTCTTCTTGTCGTTGCCCTGCTAACAGGTTTAGAGAACAAGCATGAAGGCAAACTCCTTCATACCCTTGGGATTAAGCGAGAAGAGATTTTTGAGAGCTATGGAGCGAGCCTTCTCATAGTGACGCTTTACTCGATAGTGGCGGCAGTTATTTCACTTTTCACCCTCGAAGTAGCAGTGGACTCAGTCATCAAAGAAAGCTTCTCTTCTTCAGCGCCTTTCCGCCCTGATTTCTTTCCGCCTCTCGTCATGGTTGCACTAGGTTTATTTGGTCTCGTTGTAGCATTGCTTTTCATCCGTTTTTGGGTGAAGAGAAGAAATTTTTTGTCAGAAGAGGAAAAAACTTAGCCTTCGCTATATCTTTTTGGAGGGGATAAATGATATATTTATCTCAGCAATTTTTCATTACATTGCAAGAAAGGATGTTATGAAGGGATCTGTAAAGATGTTCAACAAGGAAAAGGGTTTTGGTTTTATCCGTGCCGAAGATAACCAAGACTACTTCTTCCACTACAGTTCCATCATTAGCGAAGAACGCTACAAGAGCCTTGACCAGGGCGACAATGTTGAGTTCGAAGTCGACGAGAATAACGCTCGTGGTCTCCGCGCTAAAGATGTGAAAAAAGTTCAGTAGTTCGTTGTTAAGATATATTTGTTAACAAAAAGCCTCCTTTTAATGGGAGGCTTTTCTTTAGGTTTCATCGCATAAAAAACAAATACTTTTTTCTTTTGTTCCAAACAAAATCAGTTAGAGATATAAACTCTACGCAACATATTATTAGAAGTTGTTTTATGGCATTAAAAGCAGGTATCGTTGGCCTCCCAAACGTAGGCAAATCAACACTCTTCAACGCAATCACGAATTCCCACGTTTTGGCTGAGAATTACCCATTTGCGACCATCAACCCAAATACTGGGGTCGTTTTGGTTCCAGATGAGAGGCTCGATTATCTCGCCAAAGTCTTTAACCCAAAAAAGAAGATCAACGCCACGTTCGATTTCTATGACATCGCAGGTTTAGTCAAAGGCGCCTCTAAGGGAGAAGGCCTTGGCAACCAGTTCCTTGCCGCCATTCGTGAATGTGACGCCATCGTCGAAGTCGTTCGTTGCTTCGATAACGCTGCCGTTCTCCGTTACAACGAAGAACCAGTCGACCCAGCCAACGATATTGATGTAATCAATCTTGAGCTTTCGATGGCCGATCTCGATACGGTCAACAACCGCATCGGCAAGATGGAATCCAAAGCGAGAATCACCAAAGATAAGCAAGCTCTCTACGAGATGCCAATCTTGACCGCTCTCAAAGCCGTCCTCGAAGAAGGCAAATCCGCAAGAACCGTCAAAGGCTTATCTAGCGACCAGCTTGAGTATGCGAAGAAGAATTTCTTCCTCCTTTCCCTCAAGCCGATCCTTTATGTCGCCAACGTCGCCGACAGCGATTACGCTGACCTCGACAACTGCGCTTATTATCAAACCGTCAAAGCTATCGCCGCCCAAGAGAATGCGGAATGTATCCCTCTTTCCTGCGGCATCGAATATGAGATCTCTCAGCTCTCAAGCGAAGAAGAGAAGAAGGAATTCCTCGAAAGCATTGGAGCGACCGAATCCGGCTTAGACAAACTCGTCAAAGCTTCCTACAAACTTCTCAATCTCTCAACCTTCTTGACCTGTGGAACCGATGAATGCCGTGCCTGGACTTTCAGAAATGGCATGACCGCGCCTCAATGCGCTGGCATCATCCATAGCGATTTCGAAAAAGGCTTCATCAAAGCCGAGGTTTACAAATTCGAGGATTTCAAAACCTATGGCAGCGAGTTAGCCGTCAAAGAAGCAGGAAAGCTTCGCTTTGAAGGAAAGGATTACGTGATGCAAGACGGCGATGTCGTCTTCTTCCGTTTCAACGTATGACCTACAGAATCGGGCATGGTGAAGACATACACGCTCTCGTCGAAGGCCGTAAACTCGTCCTCGGCGGAGTGACGATTCCCTTCGAAAAAGGCCTGCTTGGCCATAGCGACGCGGATGTCGTTTATCACGCGCTCAGCGATGCGCTTCTAGGCGCTATCGCAGGAGGGGACATCGGACAGCTCTTCCCAACGAACGATCCTGAATATGACGATCTCGATTCCTCGATCATCGTCAAGAAATGCTTCTCCCTTGTCAAAGACAAAGGATACAAAATCGGAAATGTCGATATCTCAATCGCCGCTGAGAGACCTCACCTCATGAAGTACCTCGACGAGATGAGAAAGAACATCGCGGAACTTCTTGAGACAAGCATCGAGAACGTTTCCCTCAAGGCCATGACCAACGAAGGCTTTGACGCAGTAGGGGAAGGCAAAGCCATCAGGGCTACCGCCATCGCCCTCATCGAAAAGGAGTGAACAATGACCAACGAAGAACAACTGAAAGCCATAATCGCCGAAGCTCTTAATAAGCTCGGTGCCTCTTGCTCCGCGAGCGAAGTCATCGTTACCCCAAGCAAAGACCTCGCCCATGGCGATTATGCCTGCAATTCCGCCCTCAAATATTCGAAAATCCTAGGCAAAAAGCCACTCGAACTTGCTGAAGAAATCAAATCCAGCATCTCTAGCGAACTCGTTGACCACATCGAAATCGCCGGTCCTGGATTCATCAATTTCTTCCTCAAGAAGGAATCCCTTTCCTCCGTCGTCAAAACCATCCTTGAGCAGGGTGATCACTTCGGCGATGGTCAAAAGAAGAATCAGAAAATCGACGTTGAATTCGTGAGCGCCAACCCAACCGGTGACCTCCACTTAGGCCACACCAGGGGCGCCGCTCTTGGCGACAGCGTTTGCAACATCCTCGCCAAAGCCGGATACGACGTTACCCGTGAGTACTACCTCAACAACTGCGGCAACCAAGTCGAACACCTTGGTCACTCCGTGAGAGCCCGTTACCACGAACTCTTCGGTGAGCCTCTTGACCTTGGGGATGACGACTATCATGGCGTCGACCTCATCAAGATTGCCGAAGGCATCAAAGAGCAATATGGCGACAAGTGGTTGAAGGACACCAAAGAATCCCATGACTTCTTCATCGAGCACGGCATCGAAGTCGAGCTTGGAAAGATCATGAAGGATCTTAGCGACTTCGGAGTTCACTTCGACAAGATCAGCAAAGAATCCGATATCCGCGCTGGATCAACCATCGCTGACACAATCGCTTTCCTTAAGGAAAAAGGTTATGTCTATGAAAGCGAAGGAGCCACCTATCTTAGAACCAGCGACTTCTTAGACGACAAAGACCGTCCAATCATCAAGAAGGATGGTTGCTACACTTACTTCTTACCAGACGTTTGCTACCACTACGAGAAGATGAACCGTGGTTTCGACCAGCTCATCGTCATGCTTGGCGCCGACCACTTCGGATACATCAACCGTATGAAGAGCGCTCTCATGATGAAAGGCTATTCACCAGACGCCTATGAAGCTGATATCTACCAGATCGTCCGCGTCTACAAAGACGGGGAAGAGGTCAAGATGTCCAAGCGTACTGGCAAAGCCATCACCCACAGGGAACTCGTTGCCGAAGTCGGCAAGGACGCCGTCAGATATTTCTTCGCTGAAAGAAACGGCGACACCCATCTCGACTTCGATCTTAATTTGGCTACTAGCCACAGTAAAGACAACCCAGTCTACTATGCCCAATACGCCCATGCGCGCTGCACTTCCCTTCTTGAAATGGGAAAAGACATGGTTGACGATTCCATCACTCCAGTCTTGGCAAGTGCCAAAGAAGGTGATATTTTGAAGCAACTCGCCCAATTTCCGAGTATGATAGAGGCTGCGGCGAATGCGAGAGCGCCTTACAAGGTTGCCAACTACATTCAGAAATTAGCGCAGCTGATTCATGAATACTATGCCGCGACGAAAATCATCGATCGCGAAGACAAGGTGAGTACCGCTTCGAGATTATCCCTCATCAAAGCTTGCCGCATTGTCATAAGAAATGCCCTAACTCTCTTGGGTGTCAGTGCCCCTGATAAAATGTAATAAGGAGAAACAAAGATGAAGAAAAACAAAAGCATGCGCGATTGCGCCTATGACGAATTAACTACCGCCTCCCGTTCACTTCCATTTGCCGAGCTCTATGCTCTTGTCGCCAATGACCTTGAGATGAGTGAGGAAGAGAAAGCCGCCCACATCGGCGCCTTATATACCGACCTCACCCTTGATGGCCGTTTCGTTACCCTTGATGGCAACGTCTGGGATCTCCGTTCCCGCCACACCTATGATAAGGTCCACATCTCCGCTGCTGATCTTTATGATCAGGCTGAGGCTGAGGAAGCCGCTATCGATCCAGAAGAGACCGATGAGGAAGAGCTCGCCGAAGAGAGAACCGAAGAGGGCGAAGAAGGCGAAGGAAATGAGGAAGAAGAAAGCAATGGCGCTTCCGCTTCCCTTGAATCCTTCGGCATCAACGAATAACCATTTATCCGACAAAAACAGCTGGTCCAGAAATTGGTCCAGCTTTTTTCATTTTTTCTCTAGTAGAAAATTTGAGAAGAGTGTAAACTTTTTTTGGAGGTAATACATAGCATGAATGACTTCATCAAAGCGATGGAGAAGCTCCCTTTTATTGTTAAGCTTATCCTTTGTATTCCTGTTTTAGACATCATCTGGTCTATCTGGAAACTCCTCAAAGGTATCAAGTCTGGCAATATCGTCATGATCATCCTCGGCATCCTCTGCATCATCCCAGGTGCTGCGATCATGTGGCTTCTTGACATCATTTGCGTCCTCATCAGTGGCCGCCCATTCTGGTTCAAAGACTAGTCACCAAAAGGAATTAAGCCTCCCTCGTGGAGGCTTTTTTCATGTCCAGAGGAGTATAATGTTTGGTATGTGGGAAAAAGAAATCGAAGAAATGAAAAAAGCCGCTCTCTTAGCGGAAAAGAAAATCCTTGAGGTCTATCATTCCTCATTCAAGGTCGAGATCAAATCCGATGATTCGCCAGTCACCGAAGCCGATAAGGCTGCTGACAAAATAATCAAAGATTATCTCATAGAGAAATTCCCTGATTACGCCTTCCTCACCGAAGAAAGCGTCGATACCAAAGAAAGGCTCAAAAAGGACTTCGTCTTCATCATCGATCCAGTCGATGGGACAGTGGAGTTCGTCAACAAGACCGGCGGTTTCAGCACGAACATCGCCTTATGCTACAAACATGAAATCGTGGCAGGGGTCATCAATATCCCGTTAGAGAAAACGACATATTTTGCCATCAGAGGCGGTGGCGCCTGGAAAGAAGAACGAGACAAAAATCCACTTCGCATCCATGTCTCGGATAGAGTCGGAAAGAACCTCCGCGCCCTCATCTCCATCAGCCATCTTATTGATAAGGAAAAAGAGCAAATCGCAAGACATAAGGAGTGCTTCGAATCAGTCACTCCATGCGGTGCCGCAACCAAGTTCTGCCGCATCGCGGAAGGGGTAGCGGATGTCGCTGTTCGTTATAGTGTCGGCACCAAAGAATGGGATACGGCAGCAGGGGAGATTCTCCTTGAAGAGGCCGGTGGACATTTCACCAATCTTCACCTCGAGAAATACACCCATAACAGGGAAGACGTCTATAACCGCGATGGCTATGTCGTGGTCAACGACATGAGGAACGCTCTTTTGTAAAATAAGCGCGTTTTGCAAAGGATTTTATGAAAAAAGCTGGGTTTTCCAGCTTTTTATTTTTCTTCGTCGAGCTTTTTGTATTGCTCTTCTTTGCGTTTGAGATATGGGTCAAGGATATCAAGTGGAGCACTCATCGCGCCTTCGCATCTGATGACGCCTGGAACCTCCTCAACGAGGATGGTCTCAATGCCTTGTGAGATATCCGCATCGGCATAGGCACAACCTTCGCATGCGCCAACCATGTTGACGTAGACGACTCCGTCCTTGTATCCGACGTACTCGACGTCGCCTCCTTCTCTTTGGAGGAATGGGCGGATTTTGCCTAGGACCGTTTCGATTTGCTTCTCAATCTCTTCCATAACGGAAGAATATTGTAGCCACTTTTTCTTTATGTACAAGCAAAGTGGTAAGACGGTTTAAAGATAATCCGTTATAATAACGAAGTTATGAAACTCGCTCTTTGTTACGTGAACATTCTTAGAGCCCTTAAGACCCTTGATCTTGAGGGAGTGGAAGTGACTTCTGATGGCCTTACGAAGATCCTCAAAGGCATCATCGATTTTGAGACCATCAAGTACGTCAATTCGAGCGCTTTCGGCTACTTCCCTTCGTACACGGGAAGAAGAACGAAAGGACGTATTAACCACCTTATGGGAAATGGCTATCTGGAAACCAAGGATTCTTTCCTTTCCTTAACCTCAAAATGCGATGAGCTTAATCTTCGCCCTCTTGAGAAGAAGGACTTCAAGATGCCAGAGAGCAAAAACATCAGATTCAAGACGGAGGATAGATAAACATGAAGAAAATGACAGATAAGAAATTCGAAGAATGGCCATTCCAAGTGCCTAACTTCGATAACGTATGCGCCCGCCTCAAAGGGTTCGCTGAATTATTCGAAAAAGCCCCAACCAAAGAAGAAGCGTTAAAGCTTTGGAAGAAATACACCCGTCTCCTTGAGAATGTCGAAGACAAAATCACCCATGTCTCCGTCCTTTTCAGCCTCGAGACCACCAACAAGAAATACGAGAAGGCCATGAAGAAGATCAACAACTCCATGCCTATCCTTGAGCTTGAGACCCAGAAGTTCTCCAAAGCCTATCTCGCCTCCCCACATCTTGAATATCTTGAGAGCAAATTAGGCAAGCTCCTCACCAAGATGTATCAATACGAGATCAAGAAGAGCGACGAATCAGTCGTCTCCCTCAAACAAGAAGAATCCGAGCTCGTCATGAAATATCAGGCTGTTACTGCCGGAATCTCCTTCGAGTTCCGCGGAGAGAAATATAACATGCCTCAGATGGGCAAATTCCTCCAGGACCTTGACCGTGAGACCAGAAAAGAAGCCGCGGAGGTTTACTATAACGGCCTCAACGCCAAGAAAGACGAACTCGAGGATATCTTTGATAAGCTCGTCAAAGTCCGTACCGAGATGGCCAAGAAACTTGGCTACAAATCCTACACCGAACTTGGCTACATCATGATGGACCGTTATGACTATACCCCAGAGATGGTGGCCGCTTATCGCGAGCAGATCCACGAAGTCGTGACCCCTCTTGCCGCCAAGATCGTGAGAAAACAGATCGCCCGCTTAGGAATCAGGAACCCAGAGATCTATGATCTCAACCTCATGTTCCCTAATGGCAACCCAACTCCAAAAGGAACCACCGAAGATAAGGTCAACGCCGCCATCAAGATGTATGACCAGATGTCCGAAGACACCTCCAAATACTT
>JAFXLR010000083.1 GCA_017531065.1 Bacilli bacterium | reverse complement strand
TTCCAGGGACGTAATGGGTGTAGTCCTCATACGAAGTATGGTAGGTGTAAACCGTTGGGGCGCTTAAGTTGGTCGCGGCAATGAAACCAAACTGTCCAATGCCAGCGTCGGTCTGAATATGAATGACGTCTGGCTTGAATGCACGGAGGATCTTCATGGCTTTGCTGTTATAGAAGCCCGCCATACGGTAATCGTAGAGGAACTTAAGCTCAATGCCTTGAATACGGACGATATCCCCTTCTTCAAGAAGGTCTTTGCCATATGGGTTCGTGGTGAAAACCTTGACCTTATGGCCATGGCTCACGAAAGCGCGATAAAGGTTACGGGTGCTTGTGGCGACGCCGTTGATCTCTGGTGGGTAGGTGTCACTGAAGATTGCTACTCTCATCTTTAATCCTCATCAGGCTGCGCTGTAGCGGCCTTTTTCTTCTTCTTTGAAGCGTCTTTCTTATATGGCTCATATGGCCCGATATAGTCATCGCCCGTGACTAAGCCATAGTCATTAAGCGAATTGGTGTCCATCGTCTTCTTAATGGCTCTGCGGCTAAGCTGCCTAGTCTCATATAGGGTCTCACTAGAAAGCTTTCTTTGGTCGTAAGTCTGGAGCTGAAGGTCGACGAAGGTTTGACGTGAAGCGTAGGGCACCTGCTCCCCTTGGCCTCGAGAGTGATAAAGCGCAGCGACGATACCAGAGGCGATAAGGACGAAGTAGAAGGTCGCGATACGCCAAAGGATCTGGGTGGACATAACGTTCGCCGAAGGAGTTCTGATAACCGATAGGCCAGTCTCTGTGACGGCATAAGTCTCAACGAAGAAGCCGTTGAACATGGCGTTATAGACGATTTCCGAAATGCCTGCTCCACCAGGAAGAGGGACTAAGCCGGAAACCATTTGGTGGAAGGCACTTCTGAAGCAAGCGTCGTTAAGACGGTCAAACCTGAAGCCTTCGTTCGCACCGTAAGCGTTAAGCGCTAAGCCAGAGAAATATGGGATCGAGAATCTGATCGCGAGGATGCAAAGGAAGAGAAAAACGATGAGGATGGTGACAGGGATATTTGCCTGGAGACGCCTAAGCTCAATCTTGAAGTTTTCGACCTGAATTCTTAAATTCTCACGGGTTTTGTCAGGTTTTTTGATAATTTTGATCTTTGCTAAGAAGCCGATTCCATAGTGCATGATGAAGTTATGGAACCTGTGGGAGTAGCTCATTAAGAAGAGTATCAAAATGACCGCGACGTTGACGGTGAAGCCAATGATGATGAGAGGAAGCATCGTGATGGTGCCATCCCAACCAAAGAAGGAGAAGTTCTCGATCTTGAAGGATTTGATGGACCAGATATCGTTCCACTCAAGGATAAGAGCGAAGACGTCGAAGATGATGAGAGCGGTCTGATAAAGGATGAACCACATGACCATGATGGATGCGGCGTTAGAGACCTCGATGCCCTGCTTCTTCATCGTGTAGACCTGCATGACCTGACCACCACTCGCACCTGGGGTGACGTTGTTATAGAAGGCGCCAATCATCGCGTTAGCGAGGCCTTGGTGGAAATAGTATTTCCTCGTGTATAGACGGCAGAAGACAAGAATAATGAGCGCTTCGATGAAATACGAAAGAAGCATCAAGCCCGCGATGACGGCAAGCCAGAATGGATCACCATTCGCAAGAGCGTTTCCGATGATGGCGAAACCTTTTTGGATGTCGCCTTCACCAGCGCTATAAAGCGAAAGGAGTAAAGAAAGAAGGGTCAAGAAAGTGACGAGGAGAAGGCTTAAGATTGCAGTCTTCCTGCTCGACTTGTGCTTTTCTTTCTTCGGAGCTTCGAATATGAATTGCTCTTTTTTCGCCATAAGTAAAAACGTTTAGTCTCAGTTTCGAGACTAAAAGAATTCTATCACGAGTGTCTTGCGCGATAAACCCGCGTATGCGGGAACTAGCTCAGCAAGAATTTAATATCTTCGATATTGAGCCTCGAAATTGCTTCTTCTCCGCTCTTGATTACTTGATTATAAAGCTCGCGTTTGTTTTCTTGAAGTTGAACTACCTTCTCTTCAATCGAATTATGGCAAATCAGTTTCACAACGGAAACTGGTCTCTTCTGCCCGATGCGGTAAGCGCGGTCTGTGGCTTGCTCTTCTGCTGCGACATTCCACCATGGGTCGAGATGGAGGACGATGTCCGCTCCATGGAGGTTAAGACCGGTGCCTCCGGCCTTAAGAGAAACGAGCATGACATTGACGTCATTCTTCGTGTTGAAGCTCTCCGCCATGCTAAGGCGGTCATCGGCTTCGGTCGCACCATAAATGTAGTATGATTTCACACCAGATTCTCGTAAGAGAACGGTTAGGTGGTCGAGTACCTTTGTGAAGGAAGAGAAGACAAGGACTTTGTGCCCTTCTTCTAATGCGATAGTGATATATGAAAGAGCGTATGCCATCTTCGCGGATTCTTCGCTAAAGCCATCTAAGAACGCAGATGGGTCAACGCAGATCTCACGGAGCCTAGTAAGCAAAGGCAAAACAGAGAAGAGTCCTTTCTCGGAATACTTGTCTCCCTTGGTTGGTTCTTCCCTCTTTTGTTTGATCTTGTTCCTCGTGTCGATAAGGACGGCATCGTAATACCTTCTTGCCTCATCGTTCATCGTGAGGGTGATGATCTCAGTTGTTTTCTTTGGAAGGTCTTTAAGGACTTCCGCTTTAGTTCTTCTTAGGAGGAATGGAGTGATCTTTCTTGATAAGGATGCTCTTGCTTTAACCTGGTCTCCGGCAAGAATGTACCTTGTCTTGAAAATATTGAAAGAATCGAGATATCCAGGCATCAAAAAGTCAAATATCGCCCACAAATCCGCCATAGAATTCTCAATTGGGGTTCCAGTAAGGGCGAATCTGCTCATAGATTTTAAGGTACGGACAGCTTGCGATTTGAGAGCCGCTCCATTCTTGATATATTGAGCCTCATCGGTGATAAGGACTTCGAACTCTTTGTTCTTGTAGAGAGCCTCATCATTTCTCATTGAGTCATATGAGGTGATGAAGAAAGACTTCTTGTTGTTCTTGATCTTGCTGATGGCTTTGACTCTTTCGTCTTTGGTTCCATCAATGACAAAAGCATCTAATGATGGTGCCCAACGTTTGAACACACTGAGCCAGTTATAGATGACGCTCTTAGGAGCGATGATGAGCGATGGCTTTTCTTCTTTAAGGCCTTCGAGGAAAGAGATGACCTCAAGCGTTTTGCCTAAGCCCATATCGTCGGCAAGGATGCCGCCTAGACGGTACTTATGGAGAACGGTAAGCCACTTGATGCCGGCTTCCTGGTATGACCTGACGACACGCTTAACCTCTTTGGTGAGAGTAATCTCTGTTTCCTTGAAGTTAGAAATGTCATCGATGACGTGACCGACGAAATCGGAGAACTCGATCTTGGTGCCCTGCTCTTCTAAAGCAAGAAGCTTGAAGGCTTCATAGATTGGCTGTTCGTCCACTTCCATTTTGTTATTCATCTTCACAGATTCTTTGATCTCGGAAGCGACGCTTAAATCTTCATCCTTCAAAAGGATGTATTGGCCACGAAGGAGAACGAACTTCTTCTTCTTTTTGTATGAGTCGAGGATCTTAGAAACCTCTTCTGGGGAGAACTCCTTCGATTTGATGGAAACCGAAAGCCAATTGATGTTGTTCTGGATGCTGATTGAAAGGGATTCTGGTCTCCTCACTTTAGTGTTCTGAAGTTTCTCGGAGAGCATGACGTCAGCAAGACTCTTAAGTTTGGTGAGGTCTTGTTGCAAGAACTTAAGAATCTTCTCTGGTTCTTTGAGAGCGCCGTTCTCTAATCCTCCGACGTTCTCTAATTCCTTATCGAAAGCGCTCAGTGAGGCTTTGTAATAATAGTTCTCATTAAGCTCATCCCTGTCTTTGATTTCGCCAAACAGAGTGTAGATTGTTCTGAAGGTGATATGCCCTTCTTCATTCATGTCGAGATAGAGGGAGATGCGTAACTGGCTCTCATCCTTTGGCATAGTTGAGTTGAGTGAATACTCAAGAGGGATTTTCTCGAAGATGATGTCTTTGATCGCTGAAAGATCGACATCTCTATGTTCTAAGAAGAAGCAATAGACCTTACCCATGGTCTCGTTAGGGAAACGATAGACCTCAATGAGGCCCGCGCTCTTATCGAGAAGGATTATGTGCTCGGAATTGACGATACTTCTAAACATCTCAACCGTTCTAAGTGGAGGTTGGAATTCGAGCTCTTCATTTGGAAGGACTTTGTAACCGGCTTGATGGACTTCGGAGTCGACATAATACTGCTCGCTTCCAAAATGGACGTATTTGCCATGGACGATGCCAAGGAGTTTCGCTAATTGGCTGATGCCCAATGTGACCGGGGTGCTGGTGTTATATTCCTGTCTGCGGTTACAGACGTTCACGAAGTATTTGAGGATCTCTAAACTTGTCTCATCGAAAACCTCAGGGGTCGGCATAAGCGAGTATCTCCTGAACTTATACATCTCACCGTTAACGAAGCAGTTGATGAAGGTCTTGAGGTTCTCAATCTTGATCGATTTGTCATCCTCATCGTTGAGGGTAATCTCAACAGTGAACTTATCCTCATCAAGGATTTGCCTGAAAGTCAAAGAAACCTGGATCTTTCCAAGTGGAGTATATCTTTCCGCTTCCTCTTCCTTGGCTTTTTTCTTCTCGTCGACCTTGATGAAATTCAAAAAATCCTTGCGAATCCTTGCTCTTTTTTCGATTTGCATGGAAGAAAGAGGCATGATTGGCTTAATAAATTGAGAGATTGGCTTATAAATTTCAGTAAGCTCACTCATGGATAGGCTCATCTCTTTTTCGAAGAGATAGATATAGAGAGCCTTCTGTTCTGCGAGTAAACCGACTAAGGCAGAATTCTTATCCATACGCTCAAGAGGTCTTCCATCGCCTTGAACTTCAAGGTAGACGTAATGGGATTCGTTTGGGGTTGAGTCTTTGGCGAAAGCTTCATAGACGATCGTTTCGTTATCTTTGTCGTAAGAGAAGGCAATACCAAAAGAACCCGACACGAAAGGTTTAAGGGCGGACACCACTGCCTCGCTCTTTTTGTATTCCGCACAAAGCGATTTTCCTACTTGCCCTGCCTTAGTGAGAAACATGTTTCACCTCATAGGGGTAGATGCCCGCTTTCGATAGCATGTCGTTGCGTGAGGCTATTGATAGCCAGATGGAACGATATTCGTTATTTGAAGAGACGCTCTTAAGGATGAATGGCTCAAACATGGCCGTATCCAAAGAGAAGTCGTGAGAGTAATCAAGGTAAAGGAGTCCGTAGAATAGGTCTTCCACCGCTTCTTTGGTTTTGGCTTTTGGATCAACGAGTTTCCTCTTGATGAGACTAGCGACTTTGTCCTTTGTCTCTTCATCTAAGTCTTCACGGCAAAGATAGACTTCTTTGCAGGAGAGCTTTTTGATCGAGAGAGCGTGCATATGCTCAGGGAACAAAGAACCATCACGAAGAAGGACGGCGTTAAGGAAAGACTTGTTCGCCAAAGCTGGAGAGATTTTCTTAGCAATCTCTTTGAACCTTTCCTTCTTCACGTACTTCCTTAAGCGAAGATAGGAATCGAAATCGCTATCGAATTCGTAGAAAGCGTCCAAAAGGAATGACTCAGTCTCTTCCTCGCTGCCGTTTTTCTTTAAGAAATCGTATGTCTCTTCTGGGATGTATTTTTGGTTGTGGTTCTTGTTAAGGAATTTGACGATCTTTCTCGCTGAATCGATGTCGCCATTTTGGAAACACGCCTTAAGAGCCTCTCTATAGAAGGTTGGATAAGAGGACAAAGGAATGTTATCGATGATCGCGCAGGCGAAAGGTGGGTAAACCGATTGAGAATTATTAGGAATTATGACCGAGCTGCTATTTAAGATGGAAATGGCCAAGGATTTGTTTCCTTTATACACATCCATGAAACCCTTCTGGGCTAAGAGGGAATATTTGTCTTCCATTAAGAAGGCGTTGAAGACCTCACCCAAAGAATAGGCATTGAGATCCTTCGCCGACTCAATTGTTTTGGCAACGAAAACATCCATCGGTGATTTGTCGAGGTTATCGACCGCTTCAAGGAAGCACCTATGGACCCCACCATCGACCTCGCCATAGTAGAAGGCTTTGTAGCATGTGGCGACAAATAACGATGTGGCTTTCTCTAATTCCTCATAAGACATCTTGTCCTTAAGGGTGATGAGTTCTTCTTTGGCTTTGCGAAGGCCGTTTAATGATTTCCTTTGGAAAGCGTCGTTAATCGAACTGACGATTCTCTGATATGTACCTTCTCCAACTTCTTCCTCTTTCTTCACGGAATCCATAAGAAAATAAATGACCGCGGCCTCGTGCTTGCAATGCTGGTGATATGGGCAAGAGCATTCCATATCGATGAGTTTACTGTCGTTATCGAAAACAAGGTGGACTTTATACGCTTCACCCTTAGACCCCTTCACTGAAGCGTGGACATGATTTTGGGTATTCAAAATGATTCGGACTTTGCCGTTTTCGAAGTAGTCTTTCCCCCTTGCAAGAATCTCGGGAGCGAATGTTGTCAAATCGAATGAATACAGTTTCACGAGGATATCTTATACCCTCATCCGTTACTAGCAAAATCTTTTAAATGGTCGAAATTTGTTCTTTTTCACCCTTCGCTTTCTTTCAAAAAGGCAAAAATGCTATACTGAACGACGTTTATGAGACAGAAAACAAGAATACTAAGTTGCTATTGCGACATGACGGGAAACTGCCGTCTATCTAACCTTCTCAAGATCATTCAGGAGATTGGTGCGAGAGACATCGCCAACAGAGGTTTTGGCAAGGACAAGATCTTCGACCAAGGCATGCGTTGGGTCATCTCCAGAATCGCCACAAAGGTCAACCGCATCCCTGCTTATGATGAGGAGATCGAAATCGTCACTTTCCCAGAACCACCTAAATGGTTCTTCCTCCCTCGTTATACCGTCGTTCTCGATAAGGATGGCAACGTCCTTCTTGAAGACGAAACCATTTGGGCCGTCATTGACTCCAAGACTAGAAAGCCAGTCCTCCCGAGTCAGATCAATTTTGATATCGAATACAAAGACGAACGTGAAAAAACCTTAGCGGTCGATAGCAAAATCGTCCCTCTTGAGACGGATAAGACCCTCGACAGAAAGGTCCTTTTCACCGATTGCGACATCAACCAGCACATGAACAACACGGTTTATGTCGAATGGGCTTGCGACCTTCTTGGAAGCGAATACCTTAAGAGCAAGAAGCTCGTCGATTGGAGAATGGCCTACCACACAGAAGCAAAAGAAGGCGAAACCCTCACGATGAAGTACGCCTTAAAGGATGATGTGCTTTATGTCATTGGCCAAGTAGGCGAAAGAAAAGTCTACGAAGTCTGGCTAAAATTCGAATAACGTCAGCAAAACCTGCTTAAATTTATGCTTGGGCGGAGGAAACTTCGCCCTTTTCTTGTAGTCGGCAGATCGCCATGAAGGCAGTATATGCATCGTGTTTGATGACGATGCTTGGACCCTTTCTCTCAAGGAGATTCTTCTCAGTGAGGGACTTGATGATGCTTAGGATCTTCTCGTCTTTTTTGATCTCGCCATAGACTGGGAGATATTCGTGTTCCTTGGACTCGCCTTTGAAGATGTCTTTGATCGTTGAAAGAGGAAGCTTATCGACGCTTTCATTCAGAGCGATCTCACAAAGGCTCACGATGGTCGCGCTTTCTTCGAAAGAGAGACCTAAGAGCTTTAGGTATTCGGAAAGATTCTTGTTCTGGAATTCCTCTAAGACCGAGGCATCAAATGGGAGAGGATCGTCCGTGTAATTGAGAGCCTCTCTAGCGCCACTCTCATAAGGAATCTCGTCCATGAAGGTGTCGACAGGCTTCTCGCTTTCGTTTTTGATTTCGTAATCGTTCGCATAAAGGATGCTGTCAGCGATGAAATGGTTATGCATCCTGCAGTTGTCATTGATGATATTAAAGGCTTCGAGGGAATACCCTTTGCTCAGTTTGTATAAACCCAAGGTCGCATAGAAATATGCGTCCTTCTTATAACAG
>JAFXLR010000082.1 GCA_017531065.1 Bacilli bacterium | reverse complement strand
CTGGGTGAACGGCTTCTGCTTCACGTTCGATCCGCGCAAGCCGCAGCCGGTGCTGCCGTTCATCGCGTACGAGTTCCAGGACGAGGCGATGGTGCAGATCCGGGACGCGATACGGCGCGGGAACGACATCGGGATCGAGACGAGCCGCGACATGGGGGCGAGCTGGCTCAACCTCGCGGTGCTGGCGTGGCTCTGGCAGTTCCAGGACATGCAGAGCTTCCTCGTGGTCAGCCGCAACGAGGACTACGTGGACGCGCCTGGCGACTCGAAATCGCTCTTCTGGAAGATCGACTTCCTCCTGGCGCACCAGCCGAGGTGGATGCGTCCGCGCATCGTGAACCGGACGTCCATGCACATCGAGAACCGCGACCGGGGTTCGATCATCGACGGGGAGTCCACGACGGGCGACGTCGCCCGCGGCGACCGCCGGACGGCGATCCTGATGGACGAGTACGCGGCGTTCGACGGAGAATCTTCCAGCAAGAGCTCAATCGATTACACCCAAGGTTGGGATCCAGCCGTCGATGAACAAATCAGGAGAAGCTTAGGAGGCAATGGCCTTCCATTCTTCGATATGACTGGCGAAATCACCATCGTCCATATTGATAAGACAGAGACAAGTGATGCCCATATTCTTATGAGAAGCACCTGCGCGTATGATGAGCACCTTGTCTATAGAGCCAAGACCCAATTCGGTCTTGCTGGCTGGGTCGTTTCCTATAACAATGCCGCAAAACCAAGGGATATGAGGCTCGATGCCGTTCAAAATGAGACCGGAATCAGCCTTACCATGTCCGCTAAAGTCGACGCACGTGGCGAATGCACCCCATATATCGAGATCTATTACCGCGAGATGTGGAACGAACCTGCCAAGGGAACAAGCTGGTCGGCTTCAACCCTCAGCGTACTCAACGAAATCGGCGTCGTCAAACCACATATGCTCCCATACTTATATTTGGCCACATACAACGACACTGCCGCGAAGGTCAGCACCCGCAAAGCCACCATTAAAGGCGGCGATTGGCTTTCCTACGAGAAAAACGTTGTCCTTATAGCCAGAACCAAGGCATTCACCTCAGGTAATCACTGGTCCGAGACCAATGGAAAAGTCTCGACTTATGGACACTACGGCTCCAATACCTACACATTCACCAAGACCTTCTCCGACGGCTACACGATCACCGCTAAGCTCTATGGCGACGCGGCTGATGGCAGCTTCAGCAGCACCAGCGCCGATGATGTCGTCTGCTATTTGGATGTATCTCTCAGCGTCCCAAGGAATTAGTTTTAAGAAATAAAAAACCAGGCTCACGAAATGTGGGCCTTTTCTTTTCGCCCGGTTTTAAAAATCAGCGGCAAAACCCCCTCAAATTTCAAAATCGTCAGCAAAAACGTGATTTTATATGGGCAAACAAAAAAGGCCACGCGAAGTGGCCTTAATTGTGTTTTTAGCGATTAACCAAGATTGGTACCGACAACGTACTCTGGTTTCTTCTTCTTTTTGGCTTCGCCTTTTCTGACAAAGACGTCGGCAAGGAAGAGGACAAGAGTGGCGATGAGGAACCAAAGGCTGGTTGAACGGTAGGACTGGTACTGAAGCTCTTCGTTCATTTGAGCGTAGTTGATGTCATTGATGGTGACCTCTTTGCCAGAGCTTCTAGCAAGCTCATAGAGAAGTTCGCCTTCAGAAGCGTCGAAGACGTTGTATTCGCTCGAATAGTCGAAGAAGAGGTTGAAGTCGCCTTCTCCTAATGTGAGGAGCATAGTATCGCCAACGGTGTTGACGTAATGATGCTTATAAAGGATGTGGACGGAATAAGTGCCAAGCGCCTCGGTTGGGACGTTGGCGGAGTACTGGTATCCATCATAGAAGAGCTGAGCTTCAATCTTCTCGCCTTTTGGACCGGTAAGAGTGGCCTTGACCTCGGCTTGCGTGTCAGGATCTGCCGCATAGACGTGGATGTCGGAAGTAACGCCCTTGGTCTCATAGGTGAACTGCATCTGATCATGGGATGCGAATTCTGGGAGCATGGCGTTCCAGGCATTCTGGAAGAACTTCCTTCCATCAGCGCTATTCCTGAAGCGATAGGTCCAGGAGCTGAAGTCGGAGGTGAATGAAGAGACGGTGCCTCTTCCAAAGCGCCAGTAGGCGAAAAGCGGAAGAGTCATGTTGGCGCTTCCGGTCTGGCTATCGCCTTCTTTTTGATAAGGGACAGTGAGGACGGTCTTCGCGTCTGGTTTACGGTAAGAGATGTAAGAACCTCTGATGTCGCCAAGGTTATTGGTGTTGACGCCATCTAAGATTGGGTTCTCTTTCTCGCCGACGCCGATGGCGAGATCTTTGTCGCTGATAAGGCCACTGAGTGAGTGGGCGTTGACAGCGTCGATCATAGTATCGACGAGCTGGGTGGTATCGTCGCAGAAGTAGTATGCGCCAAAGCCGTGCTCAGCGAGGTTTCTTAAGAGGCTCTCGCCGCTTGGGTTGTCGATGTTGATGAAGGAGCAGGAGATGCCAAGCTCGGTCATCTTTTCGACTTGCTCGACTAACTCGCTCTCATCTTCAAATGGCATACCATCTGAAAGGGTGATGACGTATTTGTACTCGAAGCTGCTGTTGGCAAGGAGTTCAGCGCTCTTTTTGAGGCCGGTGTTCATTTCGGTGCCGCCCTCTGGTTCCATTCTGTCGATGGCCGCTTTGATGGAGTCAGCGTTTCTCTTCGCTTGGGAGAGAGGAGCGACGACTTTAGCGGAATCGGAGAAGGAGACAACGCCGATGAAGTCTTTTTCGGTTAAGGCTTCGACACAGGATCTGGCACCCGCTCTGGCCTGTTCGATAGATGTGCCGGCCATTGAGCCGGAGACGTCGATGTTGAGGACGACGGCCTTCTCGCTAGAACCTTCGACCTGAACTGGGAGCATATCCGAGTAGAGGGCTAATGGATCGGTATCTTCGCTGCTGAGGTTAAGCTCGCCATAGTTCTGGAGAGTCTTGCCGTAAGAGGTAACGCAGGTGAAGATGTTGGCGACGAATTGGTCGTAGTGAGGGATGTCTTTGATTTTGACGTTGTAGAGAATGTACTCATCAAAGGAGAGGAGGTAATCAAGATCGGTCTTTAAAGAGTTGTTCTTGTACCAAATCTCGGTGACGTCGGTGTTTTCGGTGAAACAGCCGAGTTCGTTGATGAAGACGTTCCTGATGTTCTCATTCTGACCGCCGGTCAAAAGAAGAACCTTGAACTGGTCGGTAACTTTCTGAGTGAAGCTACGGACGTTGTTTTCGGCATAGACGTCATCAAGGGCGGTCTTGGAAGCGGTTGGTTCCACGCTCACCTTGTAATCGAAGGTGCCGACGGTGTCGGTTGGGAGAACGAATTCGACTTCGTTGAGTCCGCGGTTGATTGGGAGCTCTTGCTGGTCGATGACCTGGCCATCTTTCCAAAGGTTGACGATGGCGTTCTCTTCTTTGAAGGAACGGATCTCAGCCTTGAGGGTTTGGGTCCTGTTAAGGAAGACGGTGTCGACGAATTCGACATCGGTAATGGCGATTTCGTTCTTGGCTCTCTCTGGGTTTTTGGTGTAGACGCACTCGATGGAGACCTTGTTGTGGAGGAGATCCTCGAGGGCTAATGTAGCGGTGCCATCGGTCTCAATGCCGTCAGAGACGATGATGAGACGACGCATGGTGTCTTCGCTATATAAGGTGTTCGCGAACCTAAGAGCCTTTTCGATGTTGGTCGAATTTCTCTTGAAGGTGTCGGATTCGAAGACCTTTTTGATGGCTCCGTCATAGGAATTACCATAATCGACGACCTTCTCTGGGGATTCAGCGTAGGCGACGACGCAGGCTTTTGTTGTAGGATTAAGCTCGTTGTAAATCGTTTTGACGATGTCGTCGATCTTATCTTTCGATTCGATTTCGGAGTCACTGCAGTCGGCAAGAACGACTAACTCTGTGCTTTTAGCGGTATAGAGGTAGTTGATGTCGATAAAGGTGAGGGTCAAAGTCGCCGCGATGAAGAAGTGAAGGACGAGCGAGATGATGTGTTTGGTCCAGAGTCTCTTCTGTTTTGGGATGTGGAAGAAGAAAAGGACGACGATCGCAACCAAAGGAATAGCGATAAACGCTAGATATGGATTTCTGACTTCAATACTGTTCATGAGTGTACAAGATCCAATCTGCAGCGAAGAAGGCTGCGGCGGCGATGATGATAGGCAAGATGTTGTCTAAGAGGCCATCGCCTTTAACGGTGTTTTCGGTGATCGCGAGTGCAAAGTTGGCCTGGGCTGCTGGTTGCGCGACAGTCTCAGGTTTGTTCATATGCACGAAGAAGTTGATCTCCTTGGTGGAACCGTCCTGATAGGTGACAGTGATAAGGTGTTCACCAACGGTGCGGGTTTCATATTGGTATTGCTCCTGACCCTTTTCGAAGGCGATTGGTTCGGCTTCGTCAGGTTTCATATCCGGTCTATGGATAGTGATCTTGGTGATCTCATCGGCAATGTTGAGGGTGGCCTTATCACCGACTTCATAATCGAAGTCGAGAAGGGTCCTTGGCTTGCAATAGTCGACGAGGTTTCTCATAAGAGGAACGAAATCGTAGAGGAGCGGGAGGTTGGAGTTGTGAAGGTCGAAGTTGAAGACGACTTCACGGGTCTGAACGTCGGTTCTGCCAACGAAGACGGCTGGTTTCTTATTGGCGGTCAAGATGGTCGTGAAGTTGTTCACAAGCGAATAGTTGACGTATTGCTTGAGAAGGATGTCACGGTTCATGCCGATACCGCGGGTAAGAGTTCTGTAAAGGCTTGAATCCTCGTTGTTGGTCCAGGCAAGAGTGGTTGACTCATCCGGGATGACTTCGGCGGAAGCGAGGAAGCCTGCGCCTTCGACGGAGTTCTTAAGACCGAAGAACATGGAAGCGCCGATCTCTGGGAGAGCGGTTGGCTTGAAGCTGTCATAGACATAGATGTCATAACCTCCAACGAGTTTGTACTTCGTTGGAGGGACGACAGTGTATTCAACGTTCATGGCCTTGAAGATGGCTTCCAAATAGGTTGGAGCAGAGCTGACGATGAGGGCTTTGGTGTTGATTTGCTGGGTATTTGGATAGATGGTGAAGCTATTGTCATCCATGAGGCCATCGGTCGCATTGATAACGGCTTTCACGCTCTGAACCGCATAACCCTGGGTGGTGAATCCTTTGCACTCGAAGGTCTGGGTGACGCCTTTTACGCACTGGCAGGTCTTGGAACCTAGCTCTTGGTTGTTAAGGTAGAACTTGACCTCGAGATCCTTGTCGCTTGCATAGGAATTCAAGGTGATAAAGAATTTTAACCCAGTTCCTTCAACCTTATAGTCAAGTCCGAGGATGGAGTAGTTTTCCTCGTTGTCGGAACAATCAAGCCACTCGATGTTGCTAAGGATTTCACCAGAGCAATCCTGGTCGGTCGCAAGGTAGCAGAGGTTTGCTTTGCCCTCATTGAAGAGGTTTTGGGCAAGGGCTACGGAATCGACCAAGGAGGTTTCGTTTTTGGTAGGGGCCTTAAGGTTCTCGAGGTACATCGTGAAAGTAGAGACGTCGTCGACCTTTTGGCAAACCAAGCGTGGTTCTTTCTCAGCTAAGATGAGGGTGAAGGTGCAGCCATTGACCGCATTGTCGACCTTCTCTTGGATAAGTTCGATACCCTTCTCGTAACGGGTTTGTCCTTCATGAACCATGCCCATGGAAGAAGAGGCATCGAGGATGAAGACGATGTCATCGGCTTGTCCCTCAAGAGTGAAGACAGGGTGAGCCAAGGCGACCGAGAAGACCGCGATGGCAAGACACTGAACGATAAGGGCAAGGAGATGCTCGAAACGGGAAAGTGGGTTTTTGCGCTTGAGGAGTTTGGCGGCCATCTCCCAGATATAGGTGGAAGGCGCGGTCTCCTCTTTATATTTGTTGCGCAAGATGTAGATGATGATTAAGGCAGGAATCGCCAATAAGCCAAATAAGGCAAAAGGGAATAAGAAACTCATATGTTATTTGATTACCCCCTTGTCTGCTAATGTCTTAAGGAGAACTTCCTTAACGGACTGGTCAGTGGTGACCAGCTGATAGTCTGCTTCACGAGAGGTGCAGAAGTTGTCAATGCGGCTGGTGATGTACTCAACTGCCTTCTTGTAGGCGTTAAGGATCTCACGGCCGATATTGTCTTTGTAGAATCTCATGGAGTCTTCGGAGTCGCGGATGATCGTCTTTCCGCGGATCTCAGGCTTGATTTCCTGTGGGGAGAGGACCTGTAAGCAAAGTACGTCCCTCTTCTTTCCACGAAGATAATCGATGCTGTCGAAGAAATTGTTGTCTGTTAAAAAGTCGCTGATGATGATGGACCTGCCATCACCGAATCCAACTGTTGAACGGGTAAGAGCCTCCGAGATGTAAGCGTCACCGCCAAACTTAAGTTTGTTGATGCGCCCAATCGTCTGGGTGAAGGCGTCTTTTCCGACAATCTTTTCTAAAATAGGTTCAACGATCTTGCCTCTGATGGCATAGATCGAAACGCGGTCCATCTCTTTGATGGAGAGATAGGCCAAAGCAACGGCCAACCTGACGGCCATCTCGTCTTTTCCATTGTAGGACATGGAAGTGGAGCAATCGATGTAGATACGGGTCTGCATCTGTCTCTCATCGAGATATAACTTTAGGTACATCTTTTCGGTTCGTCCGTAGATGTTCCAATCGATCTTGGTGATGTCGTCTCCTTCGAGGTAGTCGCGGTAGTCGGCGAATTCGCTGCTTGAACCAAACTTTTTCGATTTATGATTGCCGCCAAAAAGACCAGCGACATTGTCCTTAACCGCTAGTGAGAATAGCTCAAGTTGTTGGAAAAAGCTTTCGTCGATAACCGATGCCATATTAATTAACGATTCTTACGGTTTTCCTTGATGAGGAGTTCGATGACCTTGTCGATCGAAAGGCCTTCGTTGATGGCGTTGTAGTTGATCTTGATACGGTGACGGAGGACTGGGAAAGCCAAAGCGTCGATATCGTCGAACGAAACGTTATAGTTGCCATGGATTAAAGCACGGATCTTGGCGCCGGTGATTAAAGCCTGGCCAGCACGTGGGGAGCAGCCATAACGGATGTATTTCTTGGTGACCTCAGAGGTTTCTTCGAATTCTGGGTGGGTGTTGTGGACTAAAGTCATGGCGTAGTCGATGACTTCCTTGATGCATGGGACATCCTGAGCGAGGGCACGCATCTTCATGATCTGTGGGCCATCAACGACCTTGGTGGCGTTTTCAGCCTGGGAGTGCTGGGTCAAATTGACGATGTCACCGAGTTCCTCAACGGTTGGGAAGTCCATGGCGACCTTGAACATGAAACGGTCCATCTGAGCTTCTGGAAGTTGGTAAGTACCATCCTGCTCGATTGGGTTCTGGGTAGCGAGAACGAAGTATGGTTCCTGCATGACGTAGGTTTTGCCGGCGACGGTGGTCTTGTGCTCCTGCATGACCTCGAGAAGAGCGGACTGGGTCTTTGGGGTAGCACGGTTGATTTCGTCGGCGAGGATGATCTGGGCGAAGATAGGACCCTTTTGGAAGTGGGTGGTTAAGTTGCCATCGTCATCCTTTCTGATGATGTTCGTACCAGTGACGTCATTTGGCATGAGGTCAGGGGTGAACTGAATACGGCTGAATGGTAAATCGAGGGTCTGGCCTAAAGAACGGACCAAACGGGTTTTACCGGTGCCTGGGACACCTTCGAGAAGGACGTTGCCGCCAGCGATGATAGCGATGACGACGTCATCGATAACTTCTTCCTGGCCGATGATGTCCTTGTGAAGTTCTGCTTTGATTTTTGCGACTGATTCACTGAATTCTTGAATCATTTGCTCTTTTTCTTCCATTGTTTTGATACTCCTTTTTTTTCTTGGTTCGTACGCGAACCTAATTGTTTATATCCTTTTGAAATAGAAACCTTCCTTAAACGGGGAGAAAGCGGGGGATTATTTTCCTCCGCCTTGTCCATCTGAACCATAGAGATTGTTGAAGTAATCGTCTGCGGTATCACCGTCGTCGTTGTCGCCATGGGCGTGATCGTCGGTGTAAGCGCCGCCGTAGCTATCGATGACGCTGCCGTATTCGACTGTACCATCTCCGGTATAAATGAAGTCAGTATGTGGGTCTTCTTGGGATCCGCCTCCACCGACTCCTCCAGAGCCTGAACCGCTTCCGGAACCTTGTCCGGAACCAGAACCCTGTCCTGAGCCTGAACCTTGTCCGGAACCAGAACCCTGTCCCGATCCGGAACCCTGTCCTGAGCCTGAACCTTGTCCGGAACCTGATCCAGAACCAGAGCCTGATCCTTGACCTTGGCCTGAGCCTGATCCAGAACCAGAGCCTGAACCCTGTCCTTGTCCGGAACCTGATCCAGAACCGCTTGCTTCGCTTCCTGGTCGTGGGTCAATCATCGATTCCATCATGGATTGGATGGCTGACGCCAAAGCTTCGTTTTCGTTTTGTTCGTTGACGTTAGAAGCGGCATTGCTAGCAGCTTGGGCAATCGCGGATTCCGCAGCTTCCTGGGCTTTGCTGTTATTCTGTTGCTGGCCGGATTGCTGTCCAGATTGTCCCGATTGTTGTTCGCCAGAATCGTTTGGATCTTGGGTGTATTCATCAAGATGCCTAAGTCTCTTTGCGAGTTCCTCGTATGTCTTATAGAGGTCATCGTCTTCGCTGACGCCGGCAGCCTTGGCTTTAGCGAGAGCGTCGTCGATTTGATCGGCTAATTCTTCGCCATAGTCAACCATTTGGTCGGTTGGAAGTGCGAAGAGGTCGTCAAGCAAATCCTGGAAATCCTGACGGAGACCTTGGACGTCGCCGTCGATGAGGTCTTGACCCTGATCTTTAAGATGCTGATCTGGCTCGGTCTTTAAGGCTTTGCCAATTTCTTCTTTCGAGTTCCATTCATCGAGAATTGAGGAAATGGCAGCCTGGGCTTCAGAGACCTTTTCGCTTCTGGAGCGTGGGTCGCTGTCACCGATGAGTGAGCTTTCGAGCTGATCAACGACGGAACTGAAGAATTCCTTTATCGAGGAATGGGCTCCGCTGTTATCGCCGATGCCACTCTTGATGTTTTCGCCGATTGATTCGGTGACGCTATTCCAATCGAAACCAGAACTTGAGACAACGGAAATGTTGTTGGCGTTCTGTGGGGTGAAGAAAGCCGCAGTGAAGAAAGCACTCGCAACAGCAAGAGCTGGGATGACCCAGATGCCGACGCTGAACTTGAGAGCCTTGGTTGGCTTCTCAGCCAAGGTGGTGGTGGCGTCTTCACGTTGTTTGGCAAGGATGGCGCCTTCTTTCTCCTGGAATTCGATCATGGTTGCACATTTCTCATGCAAACCAAGTTTCTTGTCGAGACGAAGGGCGATCTTTTTGTCGGTTGGCTTAGTTTTGTACCAATAATAATATCCACCAGCGCCGGCGAAGAGAACGCCAGCAATAATGCCGGTCCACACGGCTGCGGCTGGATTCGTCAAGAATGAGATGACGATCGCTAAAGCAGCGGCAAGGAGACCGATTCCCAAACCCACTAACGCGGATTTGACGATGTGTTCACGAAGTACCTTTTTCTTGAATCTTTCAAAGTCTTTCATAGGTCTTCCTCCTTTTCTCAGGGTTTCTGCCCTTGTCCGCATAATACACGCTCTCGCGAAAAAGGAAATAATTATTTTTAAGTAGTTGGTGTTTGGGGGTATGTAACCGCTTACAATTAGTGTTTTTTCAAAGAAATCTGCTAATTATTTTTGTAAATTTTCAGCGTTTTTCAGCGTTTTCAGTAAAACGAAATCTTCAAATTCCTTAGCAAATCTCTAGTTTTTTTGTATGAAAAATAGTTAAAATTAATCAAGGAGCAAAACATGAAAGAAAATATCACTGTCGAACTGAAGACCAAAGAAGCTTTAAACTACGATCCTGAAATGGTGAAGGAGTGGATGGATGACCTCGTCCATCTCATCGTCAAAAACAAGTACGAGAAACACAACATCATCGATGTGCTCGATCAGCCAATCGGACACGACCTCTTCTGGGCGATGAGCCTTGATGAGTGGCTCAAGTTCCGCGGCTACTTCTCCTGGAAGGATGCGATGAACCTCAACAAAAAGAAACTTGAGATCCTTGGCAATTTAGAAGAGCTCAGCACCGCCAAGAGCACCATCTACCTCAAAACCGAAATCGACTTCTTCAATAAACATCACCTTCGTTTCGTCTTCGATCTTGAAGACCTCCATGGGCAAGAGAAGAAACATGAGTTCAGCGTGAACCTCAATGTCACCAAGCATCTCGCCGATCTTACCCTCATCCAGCTTCTCCGTGCCTTCGAATTCAGCGTTCATATCCACGGCTAATTAAAAAAAGGTCCTGCAAATCAGGGCCTTTTTCTTAAAAGAAATATATCGTTTTTGCTATTCCAAAATAAAATCCCCCGCGTTTTGCAGGGGATTTTTATCTTTTTGAAATCACTTATTTCTTCTTGTTTTTGTAGTCTGGATTATCTTTGGTGAGAATGGCATCCCACTTGTCGAAATCATCCTGAGACGGGACGAAGACGTATGGGAGGCAACGGCCGATTCCATAATAGTCGAAACCATAGCCGACGATGTAACGCTGCTCCTCAAGGACGACGCCGGTGAAGTCGGCGACTTCCTGATAATGAGGTTTGTCGACGTGTCTCTTGACCATGATGACGACATAGAGGTGGCGTGGCTTGTAGACGTCCATGATATACTTACGAAGTAAGTGCATGGTAAGTCCGGTATCGATGATATCCTCAATGATGTAGACGTCTTTGCCTTCGAGATTACGTTCCGGTTTCTTCTTAACGATGAGCTCGCCGGTTGAGACGGTTCCGTTATAGCTAGAGACCTGCATGGTGTCGATCTCGTTAGGATGCTTGATGCTTTTGACAAGCTGATACATGAATGGAAGGGCGCCGTTCATGATGCCAAGCAAAACAGGGAGATTGCTGCCATCCTTGTCCATTTGCTTGTCCATTTCGCCGGCAAGTCTTTCGCAGATGGCTTCGACTTCCACTTCAGAGAGAATAAGTTTTTCCATAAGGTTTGTTTCCTTTAACAAAAATATTCTACAAACATAAAAATTATTTACTACCCTGAAAGCGCTTCCTAAAAGAACAATCGCAAAAGAAAAAGAATTTTAGATTTTTCGGAAAAATTCATTTTTTCTTTATATATGAGAAGCGGGGAGGGAAATACTCTCCTCTAGGTCTCATTGGCATTGGGGCCGTTGTTAACCTTTAGGCCGCCCTTCTCTCAAAAATAGCTTTTGCAGATCTCTTGGTAGAGGGAGGGGCGACCAACAAAAAAAGCCGACCATTTCTGGTCGGCCTAGGAATTTTGATGAATATTACCAGCCTTCTTCAACGTAGTGGCAGATGAAGAGTTCAACGTAGCCAAGGTAGTTGCCGTTGTCGTCATAGGCGACAGTAGCTACAGCAACGGCGGTTTCCGTTTCGTATGAGTATGGGTCTGATGATTCGACGACCATCCTGTAGTCTTCATTGTTAGTGTTATACGTGTAGCCGGCTTTGCCAAGTTGGGTATTGATGTAGTTGGCGGCGGCAATGGCTTCAGCCTCGGTTGGGTAATAGAGATTGATAAAACCGTAGAAGTCAACATCGTAGCCATAGTAGTAATAGAAGTAGTCGTAAGCATCTTCGGTCATATCCTCAACGGAAGCGCCGGTGCAGTTGTCATAAGACAAATCTGGGAAATACTGGGTTCCATCGGTAAGAGTCAAAGAAGCAAGCTAGTTGGCTAACTGAGCGGTAGTGATCTTAAGAGGCTCTTGCTTAGAATAGGCTTTGATGATGAATTGTCCGTTTGGATAGTAGACAGCAGCGCTTGGATCGTTTTGCCAGGTGAATAAGACATATTCCATGACAGGGCCAACGCTTGTGGTGGCGGCGACCAAGGTCTTTTCATAGCAGTAGACGCCTTTGGTTAAATCTGTTTTATCGTCATTCTGGGCGAATCCCGCAGCGGCGAGCTGGTTTTTATAGGAGTTGACGAGGTTGCCACATCCTAAGTCTTCAAAGTAGAAACCATTTTCGAAAACGTTCTCGTTGATGGCGTAAGAGGCGCCGGTTGGGAATGGAAGAGTGAACTGTTGGTGGATATAGTTTGTGAAGTAAGTAGTTTCGTATTGGGACCAACCGGTCTTGGCAGAGATGCCAGGATTGGTGATCAAGAGTTCGAAATCAAGATCAAAGGTGCTGCCGATTTTAGAGATTTTGAGGCCTTCCATCGTTTGGTTTGGATAGTTCTTGGTGTCGGTTGAACCTTTCAGTTCAAGAGACATGTTGGTAAGGGCAGAACCATCTTCATTGATGTTGAAGCTGACTTTCTTAGTAGCATAGATGTTGGCGGCGGAAGCGCCTCCTAAAACAGCAAGCATTGTGCTGCAGAAGGTCGCATCATCGGTGCTGAATGTGTGGGTTCTTGAAGATTCGGTGAAGGTGATGGTTTTGGCCGCTTTTCCTAAATCCGCAGTGGTGTATTGAACATCACCGAGATCAAGCTGAGTATTTGGGGTAAGGATGCCGGCAAAATAGTATTCTTGGCTATCGCTATCGTAGGCGACGCTGTAGATACCATAGTTTGGGACGACGGCGATGCCGGAGCTTTCGGAATCGGTATCAGAGGCCGGGACTTCATTCCACATGCCTTTGTCTTCACCATAGAATTCGGTGATGTAACCGCTGTATTCGATGGTGGATGATTTGCCTTCGGCCATCAAAGCAAAGAGATCTTTGACCTTTTGCTCGTTGGTTCTGGTATCAACCGAGATTTCTGGCTCGGAGGTGAGACCAGGTTCGCCTGACGCTTCATTCGAGTCGCCAGATTGCTGTGAGGTTTCGTTTTCTTTTCCGCTTTGCTGAGGTTGCTTGTCATCGTTGCAAGAAGTAAGGATGAGCGAGCTAGCGAGAAGAGCGAGTAACAAATTGTTTTTCTTCATACGTGCTCCTTTCATGGCTAAGCCATGGAACATGCAAGTATTTTATAGGCGAAAGAGGAATATTCAATATTTAATTTCGCGTAGGGGCGCGATCGTCTTCAAAAATCCCTGCAAATCCCCGTTATTTCTGAATCGGTATCAAAATTGGGACATTTACAAATTTAGCGAAAACAAAGGTAATGCCGAAGGAATTACTTCCAATTTGGACAAAAGTGGACTTAAAAACCCCTTAGTTAATTAATTTGTGTTGGTATTTGCCTAGATGAGCAAGGGTTTTGACAATAAAAAAAGCCGGGGGTTAGCCCGGCTAATTCAAGCGTTAGTTTATCTTGAAACGCTATACTTCATGTGAGTGACGGAGAGGTAGACGAAGCCTTTGTAGGCATTGGTCTTTGAATCCATGGCTTTGGCAATGCTGACTTCGAGCGTGGCTTCAGAGGCATCGTCGGCGTTAGAGACATAGGAACCAGCAACTGGTTGTCCGGTCGTGCTGTTGGTTGCTTGGGTGAAACCGGCCGCAGTGATTTGGCTGGTGAGGTTAGCAACAACATCATCGGCGTTAGCTTCTGGATAATAGAAGTGAATCTCAGAGGAGTAGCAAGCCTCGATTGTGATGTTGAGGTTGTAGTAAGAGGCAATTTCGGTGAGATAGGAAACGGTCTCATCGGTGGCGTCGAGATAATCGATCTTGGTGCATCCCTCAGGTAAGGTTAAGGCTGGAAGGATGGAAGCGGCTGGGTTAGAAAGGAGCTTGTGGCTGGCGAGTTCGGTGTTGACGTCAGCAAGAGCGACATTCTCGAAGGAAGTCTGAGTCTCGACGAAGCAGTAGATGCTCCAAACGCCGTTTGGATAGATGTTAGCGACTTCTTCGCTAGCAGCAGTGTAAGAAAGGCCGACGATCGCGGTCTTTTCACCCTGGAAGCCTTGACGCTCCTGGATGGTCTTGGTGTAGATGTAGAGATTGTTATCGGCGTCGCTGTTTTCGGTATCAAGAGCGAAACCGGCACCGATCAAAGTCTGACCATAAGCGGTATTCTTGTTTCCGGAACCAAGGTCAGCATAGATAAGACCGTTGCTGGCGTTGGCTGGCATGGAATAGGCGTAGCTCGTCTGAGCTGGGAAAGGAAGAGTGAAGCTGACGCTTCCAGCGGACTGAGCGAAATAAGCAAGGGTTGCGGCATCCCAAGCAGTTGCTGGGGCAAAGGTTGGGTTGCTCTTAACGTAGGCTTCAACCTTGTCGTTCTTGGCGGTGGTGCCGATGTTGGCCAAAGTGTGGCCGGAATAAGAGACGTCGTCGTAGTTGTCGCTCTTGGAGCCTTTAAGAGAATAGCCGATGTTCTCTAAAGTTTTGCCATCTTCTGAAAGATTGAAGTAGGCTTTGATTTCGGTGAATTTGTCTGCGACATCATCGATGCCAAGCTGATCGAGATCAACCAAGGACTGGATGAATTCCTCGTCGTTGGTACTGAAGATGTGGTTACGGGAAGATTCAGCGAAGGTGATGTTCTTTCCGGATTCGCCTAAATCAGCAAGAATGTGGTTGTAATCTTTGTAGGTAAGGTTGGCATTTGGGGAAACGATGCTGACATTATCAGTATCGATGCCCATGGTATCGTTGGTGTAAAGGAACTGAGCAATACCATACTTGGCGATTTTGGCTTCGCCATAACCCCAAGCATCGGTACGCTTAGAGCTATCGAGAAGATGGAGCATGCCATCGCCAAAGTGCTGTTCGGTGAACCAGCCTTTGGAAGTGTAGGTGCCGTTATTGGTTTCGGCTAAGGTTGTGAATAAGGCTTTGACCTTTTCAGCTAATGTTTGTTCTGGAGCTTCGGTTGAGCTAGCTGCGCTGTCACCTTCCAACGAAGTGCTTGCGCTATCTGAATTCTCAAGCGATGAGGTGGCTGGCGTTTCGCCGTTACCTGTGCATGAAGCGAGAATCAAGGCTAAGGACAAGAGAGCTGCTGATGTAAGTTTTTTCATCATTAATTCCTCCTGGATAAATGGGTTATACCCATATGTGAGCCTATTGTAAGGGCGAATCCTCTTTTTTCAAGCATTATTTTGTACTAATACACATTAATGCGTTCACATAACAAAAAACTCGGCTACTTGCCGAGTTTTGAGTTTCTTTGTCTCTCTTACTTTCTGAGGCCAAGGGAAGCGATTAACTTCTCATAGGCATCATGATCAGTTTTGTTGAGGTAGGCAAGAAGGGTGCGTCTTTTGCCGACGAGCTCCATAAGGGATCTCTTGGCGGTGGCATCGCCGTGGTTGGCCTTGAGGTGAGCGGTCAAATCGCTGATTCTCTTGGTGAGGATGGCGACCTGGACTTCAACGCTTCCGGTGTCTTTCTCGGATTTGCCATACTTCTTGACGAGATTCTTCTTTTCTTCTTTGTTGAGCATGTGCGTTTCTCCTTTCGTTTACTTAACATTCCCAATGACGAGTCCCCGAAACGCTGAGGGCTGCATCAAAGAGATGTCGCAGGGGTTATTATAGAGAAATATAGCGGTTTTGCAACAAAAAAAGCCCTGAGCTTTCGCTAGGGCTAATTTCTAATTAGTGACGGTTTCCGCCGCGGTTACGTCCGCCATGGAAATCCTTGCCGCCTCTTGGACGGTCGTTTCCTGGCTTGCGCTCTGGACGCTCGACATAGCCTTCTGGCTTCTCAAGGAACTCACGGTGCGAGAGCTTGATCTTGCCTTCCTCAAGTCCGATGACGACGACTTTGAGTTTGTCGCCGAGCTTGACGAACTTGGTGGCGTCTTCGACGTAGTTCCAGTCAAGTCTTGAGACGTGGCATAAGCCATCGGTGGTGCCGAAGAGGTTGACGAAGGCGCCATATTCCTCAACACGGGTGACTTCGCCTTCATAGATCTCGCCGACCTTGGCTTCGCGGACGATGTTGTCGATCATCTCTTTAGCAGCGTCGATTGATTCTTGGTTGCTATGGTAAATGGTGATTCTTCCGGAATCCTCGACATCGATCTTGACGTTGTCGCACTTGGCGATGATGTCATTGATGACCTTTCCGCCAGTACCGATGACGTCACGGATCTTATCTGGGTCGATATTGAAGGTGACCATCTTTGGAGCGTATTTGCTGACCTGGGCTCTTGGCTCAGCGATGGCGCCTTTCATGACTTCACGGATCTCAGCGCGGGCCTTGTTGGCCTGGGCAAGAGCTTCGCTAAGGACCTCACGGGTAACGCCGTGGATCTTGATGTCCATCTGAAGGGCGGTGATGCCTTTTTCGGTGCCAGCGCACTTGAAGTCCATATCACCGAAGTGGTCTTCAAGACCCTGGATATCGGTGAGAATGGTGTAATGGTTGGTCTCTTTGTCTGGGGAACGGCTTGGGTCAGTGGTGATTAAGCCCATGGCGATGCCGCTAACCATGCCTTTGATCGGGACGCCAGCGGCCATAAGGGAGAGGCAGGAAGCGCAGATGGAGGCTTGGGAAGAGGAACCGTTGGATTCGACGACTTCGGCAACACAACGGATGGTGTATGGGAATTCGTCTTCGCTTGGGATGACGTAGGAAAGGGCTCTTTCGCCTAAGGCGCCATGGCCGATTTCACGACGTCCTGGACGTCCGGTTCTTCCGATCTCACCAACGGAGAATGGTGGGAAGTTGTAGTGATGCATGAATCTCTTGGTGCCTTCGGCATTGATGGTGTCGATGATCTGGGCATCGGAGAGAGGGCCAAGGGTGGTCGTGGAGATGACCTGGGTCTGGCCACGGGTGAACATGGCGGAACCATGGGCTCTTGGGAGAAGGTCGATCTGAGCGTTGAGTGGGCGGATCTCATCAACTTTACGTCCGTCTGGTCTGATCTTGTCTTCGATGATGAGACGTCTGACCTCTTTGGCTTCCATCTCTTCGAGGATGTCAGCAACCATCATCATCTTGGCGTTATGGTCTTTGGCCTCTGGTTCGATGGCATCATATTCATCGAGAATCTGTTTCTTTAAAGCAGCGACGGCATCCTGTCTTTCGAGCTTGTCGAAGATGGAGATGGCTTTGACGAGTTTCTCGCCGATCTCTTCCTGGATGTGGGCTTTGACTGACTCGTCGGCGGTGAAGAGCTGGATTTCTCTCTTTGGCTTGCCAACGGCAGCGATGATTTCTTTTTCGAAGGCGCAAAGCTTCTTGATGGCAGCGAAGCCAAATTCGATGGCGTCGAGCATCTCTTCCTCTGGAACCTGGTCGGCACCGGCCTCAATCATCATGATCGCGGATTCGCTTCCAGCGACGGTGAGGTTGATGTCGGATTTCTCTTTCTGTTCGGCGGTTGGGTCAATGACGAATTTGCCATCGACTCTGCCAACGATGACGCCGGCGATTGGGCCATCGAATGGGATGTCGCTGATGCAAAGGGCGAGGGAAGCGCCAAGCATGGCGGTCATCTCTGGGCTGCAATCTGGCTCAGCGGACATGACGGTGTTGATGATTTGGACTTCATTTCTGAAACCCTCAGCAAAAAGTGGGCGGATTGGTCTATCGATAAGACGTGCGCTTAAGGTCTGGTGGGCGTCTGGCTGGCCTTCGCGACGAAGGAATCCCTGAGGGATTTTGCCAGCGGCGTACTGTTTTTCCTGATAGTCGACGGTGAGAGGGAAGAAATCGCCTCCCTTTGGTTCATCGGCGCAGCAGGCAGTCGAGAGAACGACTGTCTCGCCGAAACGGACAAAGACCGCACCATCGGCTTGCTTGGCGATCTCTCCGGTTTCAACTTGAAGGTGACGACCTTCAAATTCAAGTTCGAATACTTGTTTCATGTTTTTCTCTTTTCCTTACTTAATTATGAACGGGGTAATGTTACCACAAGTAAAACTTGAGTGTTAGGTTTTTGAAGATATTCGGTATTTTTTCCTCGGATTAACTGCTAAGATAATTGAAGAAAGCGTAATATACTTAGTCCCATGCACGACGTAATAATCATCGGAGCAGGTGCGGTCGGTTCCTTCATCGCCAGAAGCCTTTCCGCCTATAAGCTCCACACATTAGTAATCGAAAAAGAAACCGATGTCGGCGATGTGACATCGATGGCCAATAGCGCCATAGCACATAGTGGCTATGACCCTGTTCCTGGCACCAACAAAGCCAAATTCAATGTTCTCGGAAACAAGATGATGCCTGAGGTTTGCAAAGACCTCGACGTCGAATTCGAGATGAATGGCACTTTGACCTTAGCCTTATATGAGGAACAGCTTCCAACCCTTAAAGATTTGGCGGAACGCGCTAAGCTCAACGGCGTAGAAGCCCATATCCTTTCTAAAGAAGAGGTTCTTGAAAGAGAGCCAAACATCACCAAAGACGTCAAAGGCGCTCTTTTCTGCCCGACCGGCGGAATCGTCAATCCGTTCACTCTCACCAGCCACGCGATGGAAAACGCGATGGATAACGGCGTTGAGCTCCATTTGATGGAAGCCGTCCTTAACGTCGAGGACAAAGGCGATCATTTCATCGTCAAAACGAACAAAGCCGAATACGAAGCTAAGGTCGTCATCAACGCCGCTGGCCTCTCTAGCGACAAGTTCGCGAAGATGATGGACGACATTTCTTGGCACATCACCCCACGCAAGGGT
>JAFXLR010000081.1 GCA_017531065.1 Bacilli bacterium | reverse complement strand
GGTAGACGCAAGGGACTTAAAATCCCTCGCCCTCAAAAGCGTACCGGTTCGAGTCCGGTCTCGAGCACCATGCTATGTAGAAGAGGTTCGATTGAATAATCGAGCCTTTTTTCTTTGTCATATAATAAAAGTGAATAGAGGAGTCATATCATGGAAGAGGTTTTAAGAGACAGATACGGTAATATATTAGGCAGGATCGAGGATAACGGCAGAGAACTCGTCGCACGTGACAAATACGGCAACAGATGCGGGACCTACGAAAAGAGCACGAATACGACTAGAGACAGGCTCGGCAACAAAGTCGGAACGGGCAATCTCTTAGTTGCCCTTCTTCCTATTAGTCTGCTTTGAGAAAAGCGCTTTTTTCTGGTTTCCACGCGATGAAATTGTGATCGCGACTAAATGGCTCAATGGTATTGAAAAGATTTGGTCAACAAGCCGTTGACGATTTTCGTTTTCTGGGAACAATTCATAGAATTGTCGCATTTCTGCAAGCCGTTTCTTTTGGTAGAATTCAGTTAATAGGAGAAACATATGGAACAAGTAACTCTCAATAACGGTGTCATCATGCCTACCCTTGGCATCGGCACTTTTCTCATCTCTCCTCCCGACGCTTTTAACGGAGTGAAGGAAGCCCTTAAGATGGGTTACCGCCATATCGACACCGCGAACATGTATGGGAACGAAAGAGCGGTGGGCCGCGCAATCAAAGAATCAGGCGTTCCTAGGAATGAGATCTTCTTGGCCACCAAGATCTGGCCAACCGAATACCATAACCCGAATATCGTGGAAGAAACCTTAGAGAGATTAGGCGTCGATTACGTCGATCTCCTTTACGTCCATCAACCTGCAGGAGACTGGAAAGCCTGCTACAAGATGATTGAGAAGGCTTACAAAGAAGGAAAGACCAAAGCCATCGGCATTTCCAATATGGAAGGACATTGGCTTGATGAGCTTTATTCTTTTTGCGAAATCAAACCCCAGGTCATCCAGGTTGAATGCCATCCATATTTCCCTCAGGAAGAATTAGTCGAGCAAATCAAGAAAGACGATATCAAGATCGTCAGTTGGTTCCCTCTAGGACATGGCGACCCAACCCTTTTGAACCAGAAAGTGATAGGGGAGATTGCTAAGAAACACGGAGTGAGCAACGCCCAAGTGCTCTTACGCTGGCAACTCGACAAAGGTTTCACCGTCATCCCTGGAAGTAAGAACGTCGACCATATTAGAGATAACTATGAAATCCTCTCATTCTCCTTAGACGAAGAGGATATGGAAAAGATAGCCACTCTCAATAACGGTAAGAAATATAACATCCAGACTCCTGAGAAACTTGAGATATACGCGAATAGAGTCCCCGTTTACGAAAAAGAGTGACAAAACAAAAAGAAAAGCCCCAATTTGCAGGGGCTTTTTTGATTTTGAAGCGATTACTTATCTTCAAATGTGACGTTGATGGAACCGCTAGTGGCACTAAGGCTCATGCTCTTTGGAGCGCTGGCATCGGTTCTGGATTCGACGTTAGCGGAGCCGCTTCTCTTAGAGACGCTGATGGAATAGTTTTCCTTCGCGTCGATGACTGAGAGATAGATGCTTCCGGAGACGGCGCCAATGTCGATCGATTTCTCGGCGTCGACTTTCTTGAGGTCGATTTTGCCAGAGGTGGCATCGGTCTTAATCTTTTCGCATTTGAGATTGCTACCTTTGATTTCGCCAGAGATGGCATCGATGTCGATGGTCTTGCCGCACTCAATGTTATTTAAGTTCACGGTTCCGCTAGTGGCATCGAGCTTGACGTTCTCACCAACGGTAAGATCCTCGAGGAAGACGCCTCCGGAGATGGCATCAAGGTCAAGGCTTCCTGCGAAAGAAGAATCTTTGACGGTGACTGTTCCGCTTGCACACTGGATGTCGAGTCCTTTGGTGGTTTCGATGTTCTCAACGAGGACCGATCCGCTAGCGACATCAAGCTTGTAATCAATATCTGAATCCTGTGGAACAGTGATGACGGTTTCATCTTGGAAGACCTTATCGTAGTTCCATGGCCAGACGAAGTTGATGTAGCTGTACCAAGGTCTCTCTTGTTCCTTCATCGTAAGAACGCCATCGGCGAAGGTGAATTCGATCTTTGGGCTTTCTTCTTCGTCTTTGTAATCGATCTTGACGGTTTCGACGTCTCCCTTTTTGAGATGGACTTTGCCAGAGAAGGTTTTGATTTTGAGGGTGGTAGCGGCGCCTGTGGCGACATATTGTTTTTCGACTTTGTTCGTATTTTCGCCTTCTTTATTCTGATAGGCGATGACTCCGCCGACGACTCCGACTGTGGCGCCGGCAAGAAGCAAGACGGTTCCTGCTATTGCGAGTTTTCCAAATGTTCTCATTTTCGTTTCCCCTTTCTTAGGCTCCAACGATCCTTCTCTTGGTGCCTCTAAGGATGCTGCCGGTTAAGCTGCAGTTTCCTTTGGCGATGCCAACGCCAGCCATGAAGAGGAAGATGGCAAGGCCAAGGGCTGCCACACCCGCTCCGATGAAGGCGACGCCGGTGCCTGGGTTGCC
>JAFXLR010000080.1 GCA_017531065.1 Bacilli bacterium | reverse complement strand
GGTCTGGACGGATTCGACGCCGGTTTCGGTGAGAATCTCAGAATCTTCTAAGCCCATCTCTTCGAAAGCCTGGGCGATGAGGTCGGTTGAACCACTCTTGAAGGAAGTGTTTCCTTCCATGTTGGATTGGCCAGAGAGAACGAAGACGGAAACGGCGTTTGGGTCTTCCTCTGGTTCGCTTGACTCTGGGGCTTTTGAGGATGTGGCTGGGGTATTGCCACAAGAAGCTAAGGCCATCATGAAAAGAAGCGAGGATAAAGAGACTAATTTGTTAAAGCGTTTCATATTTTCTCCTTAAATGAAAAAATTGCTTTTCGTTATTTTAATTAAAACGTATACGTTTAACAAGATTCTTAAAGAATCGGGATGCCTCTTCCTTATTTGCCAGCAGCCTTTCTATGGCCTAAATGACATAACACTATGAAATTGATAAGGAGAATCGTCAGACATGCAAAGGCGTATACGAAGTTAACGAAAAAAGCGAAAAAGTAAAAGCCAAGGCCGGAATAGTAAAGAAAGATATATGAAGGAATGAGGATGACTAACAAAATTACCTCCAGTATCCCCCACTTCCTAGGGCGATCAGAGCCATATTCGCTGATTTTGAAGTCAACGTTCATCAAAACAAGGCTAAGGAAGAAAAAGATAAGCGGAGCGCAGTTATAGAGAAGGAAACGGCCGTGTTCGTCCCAATTTTGTATGCCATAGAAGAATGGCGGAGCAGCCATGATGATCACGCATACCAAACACACAAAGAAATGGAAAATGGACTTATGAAGGTTTTGCTTTTTTGTAGCGGCTTCATCCATGCACGGTTTCCTCCGTCAAGTTCTTTTCATTAGGGTTTTGCAAGGTATTTTTATGGTTATCGATGCTTCTTTTGACCGCTAAGAGGGAACACATAAGGAAATCGAACAAGGCGAGCATCCCCGCAAACCAGGCAAAGGTCCAATGGCTCCAATCGAGTTTCCAGAAGACAACGAGCCCTCCTGCCATAAAACCAATGACGATGAGAAATAAGGAGAGGAGGATGAGAACAATCCAGATGATTGGGAAACGGACGATGCTAAGCGCCTTCCCAAAGTGATGGTTCGCAAAATATAGACTAACGGCAAAGATAAGAAGAGGGATGAGAATATTGATCACGAAGTTCCAGAAATTCCTATCGTCGTACCAATAATAATGAATCCCGCCTATCGCGAAATAAGGGAGAGTGATATAGGTCGCCATCCAAAAAGAGACGACGAATAAGATCATCGAATATAGAAGGTTAAGTCTAGGATCCTTCTTTTTCTTGGTTTCTATATTTGTCACGAGAAAATGCTAGCAAAATCGGATAAGCAAAAACAAGACAATCGTTAGAAGAGAAGAACGTTGCCGTTGGTGCACTTGACCATCGTCACTCCGCTGTTCCTATACTAGTAATCGCCTTTTTCGATCGCATTCCATTCATCGATCGTTCCTAAGAAGGTGACGTCCGTTAGGGAAGAGCAATCCTCAAAGAGCCTCTCACCGAATGAGGTGAGGCCGACATTAAAAGTGACGGAGGTTAAGGAAGTGCATTTTTTGAAGGTGTAACGTCCGATCTTGGTAATGGTTTCTGGGATTTCGACGGTCGTTAGGGAGCTGCAACCAGTGAAAGCCTGTTCGCTTATTTCGGTAACGCCATAGCCTAAATCAAGGCTGGCTAGAGATGAGCAGCCAAAAAAGGCCCATGTGCCAATCTTCTCAATGTATTTGCCAACGGTGAATGAAGTAAGTGATGTGCAACCATCAAAAGCGAATATCGGAATCTCAGTTACCCCAACAGGCAATTCCATCTCGCTTAAAGACGAGCAACCCATGAAGGCAGCCGTATCAACGGAGAGCAAAGAATCCGGGAGAGGGATAGAAGTCAAAAGAGAGCAATCGTGAAAAGCATATTCGGCAATGGAAGTGACGCCATCAGGGATAGAAACGCTCCCAGCCTTTCCTTCTGGGCACATAATGAGTTCGGTTTTCTCTTTGTTATAGATAACGCCATCAAATGAAGAAAGATGGGTGTTTCTTGCGTCGACTTCAAAAGCGGTCACGTTTTCGGCACGACTGAAAGCCGATCTGCCAATCGTAGCGACATTCTTTGGGATGCTGATGCTTCCACTAATGCCATCTAAGCCGTCGAAAGCGTGTTCGCCGATTGTCGTAAGCCCGCTTCCTAAGCTAAACGAAGTGACTTTATGACAGCCATAGAAAGCTTCCGTGCCGATTGAGGTAACGCTGTCAGGGATATTGATATTCGTGAGGCTAAGGCAGAAGAAGAAAGCCCCATCGCCTATGGTTTTAAGATGATTTCCGAATCTGATTGTTTTGAGGTATTCACACATATAGAAAGCTTCGTTTTCTATTGTCTCGACCGTGTCAGAAATATAAAGGGATTTGGCATGAGAGTTCCCAAAGGCCTCATAGCCAATTGATTTGACTCCTTGAGGAATCTCGATGGTTCCAAGTTGGCAACTCGTGAAAGCGTGGCTTCTGATTACCTCCAAGGTGCTTGGCAAGTATAGGCTAGTGACTTCGCGCGAATTAAATGATGTGATTTCCAAAGGAGCCCTGATGATCTCAGTTAGATCTTTGGTATACAAAGCGCCATCATAAGTGCAGAAATACGGGCTAGCATCGCTAACTGTGATGGTTAAGTTATCGTGTGGGCCTATCGCGTTATCACCGATGGTCTCCACCGTTTCCGAAATGAAGATCCATTGAAGGTTGAAACAAGTGGTAATGGCGTCAGCCTCAATCCTCTTCACTCCTTTTGGAATGTAGATGCTTGTTATTTTGCTGCACCATTCAAAACCACTGCTACGTATAGCGGTGACAGGATAGCCTTTGTATGTGGACGGTATGACGACATCGCCGGTTATATCTTCGCTTATAGCGCCGACGGTATAACCTCGCTGGCTTTCATCGACAAGGAACTTCAACTGGCCTAATGTTGGGGCGCCATGAGGGACGTCGGTCACTAGAGAAGATGGGAAGCTTAAAAATGACTCAGCGCTAGAAGATGAATGAGCGCTAGACGATGAAGAATCTAAAGAGGAACTGTTTGAGGATTCTTGCGAGGAAACGCTACTTTCGCTAGAGACACTTTCCACCAAAGGAGTCTCGCAAGAAGAGAGCGGCACCATAAGCGTCAGACCAAGGAGTGTCATGAATGTCTTTCTTCTCATAAGTGCTGCCCTCCTGCAAACAAGTTTTCCCCATATTATTGGGAATTCTAAAAAAGGAAAGAATTATTTGCATTTTTTGCTTTTTATTTTCAAAACGTATGCATTTAAAGCAAAAAAGAAGGGTTTTGCAGGGTATTTTTTGTTTGAAGCCTTCTTTTAAGAGCGAAGAGAAAACGCATAAGGAAAATAACGAGAGAGCAGTTTAAAGAAGAAGGCGCTTTTTCTAGTGATTCAAAGGGTGACGTTGCCATTAGAGCAAGTCACGAGCGTCGCCGGTATGTCTTCGTTCCACCCTCTCCCCTTTTGGATGGCGTTCCACTCCTCGATTGTCCCTGAATAGGAAATATCAGAAAGGCTAGTGCATTTCTCAAAGAGCTTCTCGCCAAATGAGGTGAGGCCGACGCTAAAAGTGACTGAGGTTAAGGAAGAGCAAGACTTGAAGACGTTAGGCCCAAGAGTGCTCACGCTTCCTGGTATTTCAATGGATGTTAAGCTGGTGCAACCTGCGAAAGCATGCTCCTTGATGGAAGTGACGCCATGTCCAAGATCGATGCTTGCTAAGGATGAGCATTCCATGAAAGCGCCATACTCAATTGTTGTACAGTGTTCGCCAACGACGAAAGAGGTCAAAGATGTGCAGTTATGGAAGGTATGGCTTGGGAGAGAGGTGATTGAAGGGAGACTAATCTCCGTCAAAGCGCTGCAAGAGCCAAAAACCTCAAGGGAAAGAGTGCTCACCGTATCCGGAAGATCAATGGAAGTCAAAAGGGAACAACCCCCGAAAGCTTCCTCGTCTAAGGAGATGACGCCTTCAGGTATTGAGACGCTCGTCTTCTTTGGAGGGCATTTGATGAGCTCGGTTTTGTCTTTGCTATAAAGAACTCCGTCAACGGAACAGTAATGGGTATTCTTTGCGTCGATTTCGAAAGCGGCTAGGTCTTCGATTCGGTTGAAAGCGTTTCTCCCAATCGATGCGACATTCTCTCCGATATAGAGGGACCCTGAGATGCCTAGGGAAGCGAAAGCGTATTCGCCAATCGTGACGAGACCTTTTCCTAGAGTCAACGTGGTGACGTTATCACAGCGATAGAAGGCATCTCTGCCGACTGAGGTGACGCTATCAGGAAGGGCGATGCTTGTGAGGGAAGCGCAAGAGAGGAAAGCACCGGTGCCGATTGTTTTGAGATGGTTTCCGAAATGGACATCGGTGATGTTCACGCAATTAGAGAAAGCTTGGTCCCCTATCGTCTCAACCGTATCCGGAATATAAAGGGACGAAGAGGCACTGCCACACTGAGAAAAAGCCCCAGGACCAATCGTTTTGACGCCTAGAGGGATATTGATGGATGTCAGTTTCGAATTGCTATAAGCGTAATTCCCGATCGTCTCCACCGTATCAGGTAGCGAGATGGATGTGACGTCAGTAGGAGACCAGATGATCTCGGTTTTGTCTTTGTTAAACAAAGCTCCATCCAAGGAAGAGAAAGATGAGTTTCCTTCGCTTACGGTGATGCGGAGCTTTGGACATGAGGAAAAGACAATATATTCCCCGAAAGTAGAAACCGTCTCAGAGATGAAGACGCTTTCAAGATTTGGGCAGTTTCTGAAAGCCTCGCCCCCGATTTTCTTCACGCTCTTTGGGATATAGACGCTTGTTATCCATTCGCAGTCTTTGAAACCGCCGACTGTGATAGCGACGACAGGGAGACCGCCGTAGGCGGCTGGGATGACGACTTCGCCGGTGATGGTTTTGGCGGCTGCGACAACGGCATAGCCCGCCCCATCTTCTGCATCATAGAACCTAAGCTTATCGGTTGTAGGTTTCCCGTGCGGAATATCATATGGGTCACTAGAAGAAATAGAAAAGGAACTGCTTGAGGATTCGTTTTCCTCATTAGAGACACTGTCTCTCACAAAAGTCTCGCAAGAAGAAAGCTGCACCATAAGTGCCAGGCCAAGGAGTGTCATGAATGTCTTTCTTCTCATAAGCACCGTTCTTATACAAAAATGTTTCTCCCTTAGTATATAACATTCCGAAAAAAAAAGAATTATTTGCATATTTTGCTTTTTATTTTCAAAAAACCTCAAAAACGCGAAAAATAAGGGTGATTTACAGGGATTTTTGCAAAAAACCTATCTCTTTATTCGATTTATAACACTTTCGACTATATATGGATCGTCAAATCTGTGCACTAAGAAGGTTTTTCTCCCCAGGTGGTTTAAGGATGAGCCGACTGAATATGCTTTTTGACCATCAATAAAGATAAAGCGGTCATGAACGGAGTCATTCTTAATGACGTTCAGCTTATGATACTGTTTCTCAAACTCCGCAATATCGTCTTTAGATAGCTTTGTTTTGTTTGAGCAGAATATGTCGATACGCGTACCTGCGCTTGCGCCCTTAAGAAACTTGAAAGCTTCCCTATCGAAATAAGGATCGATGATGACAATGCTTTTCTTAGCGCCACCGATCAAGGACGAAATGAATTCGTATGCGTCATAAAACTGTCCATCAAAGAAGAGCCTTTCCTTGACAGGCTCTAAGAACATTCTTTCTTTGATGTCCCCTACTTCGCTCTTTAATTCTTTTATGTCGTTTTCTAGGTTAAGGTAGTTTTCTTTTGAAACGATGATTCTGTTGTTATCAAGAACATAACCCTTCAATAAGTATTGTTTGAGAATACTGTTTGCCCACTTTCTAAACAAAACTCCTCTTTTTGATTTGACCCTGTATCCAACGGAAATAATGACATCGAGGTTATATATTTCCATTTCATAAACACGTGCTCTTTTTTGAAGTACGCGTGCATTTTTTGCACATGTACTTTTGGGATCCAACTCGCCTTCGCGATAAATGTTATGAATATGTCGCGAAATCGCTGTTCTATCCCTTTCAAAAAGCAACGCCATCTCATCTTTGGTCAGCCAAACGGTTTCCTCCTGAGGCGAGACATTGACATCCAATTCAAATTCGTTGTCCTTAAATCTAATTAGTTCATAAGAATCCATAAAACGCCCCCTCTTTTCACCTTAATCTTAACATGCCTAAAACGAGCCGGAGACGGCAAATGACGTTGTTCTTGACACTATGTGTCAATAGTTGTGTTTTAAACTAATGAATTCGTTATAAAATCCTTTTGAGTCCGGAAGAAAAAAGACAATGCCGAGGTCATCGGCACCGTCCGAAGGTAACTCTCTTGGAGGGAGAATCAATAATATTCTTTGCTGCTTCTTTTGGCTTTGACGTAACCGGCGATGAAGGAAGCGACAGGATCTTTTGTTATCTCCTTTTCATGACTTATTGAAGAGCCTGTGCTTCTTCTTTTTTAAAACAAGCGATGATGGATGGAAGGCAAAGAGCCGAGGCTAAGAAGGATAAGAGGCATACGGCAAGGTATCC
>JAFXLR010000079.1 GCA_017531065.1 Bacilli bacterium | reverse complement strand
TATTAAACGTGCCTCTTTACCTCGAATCTATATAGCGTGATTTCCTCATCCTCTTCAATGCCCGCTTTCCGTTTGGCGACCTTGATTTGATCATCAGGCGTCTCAACTCCGGAAAGACCCGGGAGGACAACCCCTTTTCTATCGCCATTTTCAACGATGATGCCGTATTTGGTGACATCAAGATCGATGATACTCAAAATCGGGATCGGGTTCGTTAAGACATCGACGATTATCTTAAGATAAGGAAGCTCTTCTTTTTTGATTGGGTTGAAACGGTCATCGCAGGTTGCTGCGCTTACGGCGTTATGAGCAATCTCTTGGCCAAGGTTGGCTTTAAGGGGTTTGACTGAGCCAAGGCAGCCACGGAGTTCGCCATGCTCATAGATAGTGACGAAGACCCCTGCTTTCGTCTTGAGGAAATTGTCAGGGAGTATCTCCTCCATCGGAGGGAGCTTTTTGGTTTTAATGTAGGTCTCAATGCATTGTCTTGCCCATTTGACATAGAGGTCGCTTTTCTCAGCGTGTTCGCCGACTGAGAATTCCTCTTTTGAGCGGTATAGCTCATAGAAGGCTCTCGAAGCATCAAAACCAAGGGCTTCGATTTTGGCGACGAGATATCCTACTCCGTAAGGAGCCTCATGGGAAAGGATCGTGCTCTTCACCTCTTCGCGGTCAAGCATGCCAGCAAGGACAAGGATCGAACGGTGACCACATTCTTTGGCTTTGGCGATGAGAGAATGGTCCATCGAAAGCAAAAGACCGAAGTTTCCGGTTTCGATTATCTTTTGGATCATCTCGTCATAACGAGGGCCTTCGACGCGGAAACCATAAGGGCCATCTGCCCTTTGGCAATGGGAGAGGTCGGCACTCGCAATGACGACGATCTTCTTCTCGCTTTTCGCAAAGACCTCGCCAAGCATCTGGCCATAACGGTAATGCTCTAAGAGAGGGAAGCCACTTAAGCCAATGCGGACGGCTTTGAAATTGCGGCAATAACGGTTGATGTAATATAGCGGAACCAAAGTTCCATGATCGGATGTGTTCTCGCTTCCGCTTGATGGGCCTGCTGCGATTTTCTTTTTGGAAGCTTCGTCGGCGATTTCTTTGACGAGCTCGCGGTCATAGAAAAGACGGAAGTTGAGGCCCGGAAGGCCATAAGCCGAAAAGTTCCCAATGCCCACTTCCCCATCGGAAATCGGGAAGAAGTCGCGATATGCTTCTGCATGAGGCGAAACGAAAACGATCGTATCCGGTTCAAGGGAAGCGATCTCTTTGGCAACGAAGTCTAAAGCCGCGACGGTTTTCTCGGCATTCTTCTCCTTGCCACGTCCCACTTCAGGTACACAGAAGGGTGGATGAGGCAAAATGTAGGAACCTATAATCGGCATATTGCCAATTATATAGCAAAGAATCGCTTTTTGTTTTTTGGAGTTTGGTTTGCCAGCTCCCAATCTTTGGCATTTTTTCCTAGGTGCAACATTTTATAGTGTTTTCATTTTTCGACGTTTTCTACGTTTTACGGACTCTTTTAATCACTTTTTGTACTTCGTGTATACATAAATATTGAAAAGTATAGAAACCTTGTTTTAATTAAGGCAAGAGGCATTACATATGAAAAAGAAAGAAACCAAACCAGGTAAGAAGACCCGCTTACAGAAGAATTTTCAGCAAACAGTTTTGAAATACTACCGCAAGAAAAATGTTGATGAGATCACAATCAACGAAGTTTGCAAAAAGCTTGGTGTTCCTCGTTCTTCTTTCTACTACCACTACAAGACAATCAGAGATGTTATCGTTGAGATTCAAAACGATTTCATCAAGGCTAACAAGAACGCTTTAGCGACAGTCAAATTGACTGGCGACGAGAAGAAAGACTTCGTCAATTGCTTCGACGCTATCATGCCGATCATCAAAAACAACGAAAACCTCGTAAGAGCCTTCGCCAACGAAAGATACGATTCCGAATTCATCCGCGCTTGGATTCAGACAATCTGCGAGGGTTACTCCAAAGAACCAGGACACCGTGAGCGCGTCATTGCCTTCCTTACCATCTTCGGTGTCGCCGATTATCTCAATAACAGCGTTTCCTTAAGCTCATTCAAGCCTGAGGCAGCTTATGAAGCGTCAGCTAACGTCTACGATATCAAAGCCAAATTCTATTCAGCGTTAACCAAGTAAAAGCAATTATTTGTGTTATGATAAAAGGTGAAACCAAAGGTTTTGCCTTTTTTTTGATTTATGAACAACTACAAAGACTATATGATTCGTGGCCAAGACAAAGATGGCCAAGTGAGATTCTTTGCAATCACGACTAAGCACCTCGTTGAAAAGAAGAGGAAGGCTCAGAATTACTCCCCTATCGCCACCGCTGCGATCGGAAGGCTCATGAGCGCAGCCCTCATGATGGGCTCGATGCTTAAGAACGAAGACGAAAGAGTCGCCATCCAGATCAAAGGCGAAGGTCCAATGGGTGGAATCGTCGCTTCCTCAAACTGCAAAGGCACCGTCAAAGGCTACGTCGAAAACCCAACCGTCGTCCTTCCACCAAACGAATATGGTCATTTGGCTGTCGGTGACGCTATCACCCCAGGGAAGATGACCGTCATCCATTATTCAGACTTAGGCGAACCTCATGTCACCACTTTGGATTTGGTGAGTGGCGAGATCGGCGATGACCTTTCCTATTACTTTGGCCAAAGCGAACAAACCCCATCCATCGTCGGTGTTGGCGTTTCTTTTAGAAAAGATGTCCATGTCAAAGCAGCAGGCGGTTTCATCGTTCAGCTTCTTCCTGGCGCAAGTGATGAAGTCATTTCCCGCTTAGAGAAAAACGTCATTGCCATGAAATCGGTGAGCGAGATCCTTAAGGCCAACAAGAACGATCCAGAATCTTTAATCAAAGCGGCCCTCAAAGGCTTTGACTATGAAGTCGATGGCACACTTGACGTCAAATTCCACTGCGGTTGCTCAAAAAAGAAGAGCAGCAAAATACTTTCCTCATTGACCCTTCATGACCTTGAAGCCATCAAAAAAGAAGGC